>JAUHYX010000011.1 GCA_030426285.1 bacterium | reverse complement strand
TGTTGCAGCTGTGTCAACAAGCTCACATTCAAATCGTGGATTTGGATCCGGCGGTGACGGTGTTTGCGACCAATCATCCGGTTATGACGCAATTGAACGACTCTTCGTTGCACTCTCCAAGAGTTTCTGTGGCCAATTCGGATGCTTTCACATGGTTGGAATCTTCATCAGAATTGTTTGATATTATCATCATTGATCTTCCCGATCCGCGCAGTGTTGACCTAGCGCGGCTGTACTCTGCAGAGTTCTATGAAATGTGTCAACGACACCTTTCACAATCGGGTGTGGTTGTAACACAAAGTAGCAATCCGTTTTTGGCAGGTGGAGTCTACAGATCTGTGTGCGCCTCAATGCAATCTGTTGGTTTAGTAACAAAGGCGTACAGAGAACATATTCCCTCATTTGGTCAATGGTCTTGGGTTCTTGGCGCCAAAGACAGCGCAGCGATATCTGAACCTCGCCTATTGTCAGCAAATGTGTTTGAACGCACTACGTGGTTGGATGCGGCAATGTTTAGGCGCATGCTTGTGTTTGGCAACAATCCACTTGTCAATGCCACGTCCGATTCAACAGTAAACACGCTTTCTAACCCAATTTTACACACAAAGTATATGGATTCTCGATGGGATCTGAATTGAAGCACATACAAGCAAAAGTGGTCGAACCGAGAATGCATTCGTATTCGTGTTGGCTTGTTGTCAGCGAGAGCGAACTCGGGTGTGTTCTTGAAGATCTTTCCCACTCATTGCAAGCAGTTGGGTTTGATGTGCTATCATTTCAACATGTGCCATTTCCAGGAGGTGGTGCAACCGCGTTTTGGGTGTTGGCAGAAAGCCACCTAGCTGTACACCACTTTGTTGAAAGCAACACAATGTTTGTTGAATTGACAAGTTGCAATGAGCAAAAGCGGGAAGCATTTGTGCGTGCTTTGCAAATCAAAAAACCATATGGGGAACAATCTAGAACGAGTTCCGGGTTACTTGATTAGCAGCTGTGCTTTGAGCCCAATTGTCGTCGGTTCTTGTATCCAGCGCAAACGTTCTGGATACGCCCTTGAAGAACCAGTTGAAACATAGTACCTAAACGAGTCGCCTAACAGACGTTCTCCAAACAGTGTAAACGTCAGTGACTGCGTGTCAGAGAGCTGAAGGGAATAGCTCAATGCAGCATTGAGGGTAAATGTGGTTTCGTATGCTCCCGTTTCTTCAATCAAAGCAACTTCGTGCTCAAATGAGGCTATATCCGAATTGTGAACTGCGAGTTCTTCGGGTGACAATTGAGATTTGTCAACGGCATTATATGCATTGCGGTACATCTCAATTTCATCTAGAGAGCCTTGAAATCCCCAAAACACTCTCGCGTCAACATGCAGCTGAAGCTTGCCATCCAATAGCGACTGTCTCGCAACAACTTTGGTGGTATGATTCGACCAATTGTTTAGGTCGGAACCAGTGCTCTTGAGCAATATTGGGTAGCCTGTATTGGGTTGATATACATATTCGCTAAACGTGATGTTGTTGCGATTCGTACTGTCAGCCAAATCCTGATTTGCTGTGAAATCGAGAGGAAAATGTGCAGCATGACTGAGACGAACATGCAGGCCACCTTGTTTGTATACTGTCTCGAGTTCAAGACCAGCGTCTTGTTGGTTGCCAATAAACTGCAAATCTCGTCCGGTAAAACCCACAATGTCTATGTCATTGTAAAAAGCATGTGTTTCAATGGAAACGTGCTCACTGAGAATCGTTTTCCAGCTCAGTTCTGTTGCCATTATTTCCTCATGGCGCAATTTGTCGTCACTTGTGCGGTCGCGTTGATAGTACAAGTATTGTGCGCGAAGTGGCATGAGTCTCTGCGATGTTTGCCATGTCAAGCGAAGAGAATTGTTTTCGTCAATATCGTGCAACACCGACAATCGGGGTGAAAACTGGACACTTGAAATGCTTGGTTTATCAAGCCTGAATCCAGCAAACAACGTCGTGGACTCAAACAGTTGCATGTCTCCTTGTGCCATCAGTGAGAATGTGCTCACACCGAATCCGTCACCAACTTCAAATGCTCCATTGCTTTCACCAACTGTAGCTTCAGGATTGTTCCAATACACGCTAGTATTTGTGTCGCTTAGAATGTACACTCCTTCGCGAATCAGCAATTCATCAGCATCGCTAAACCAGGGAGCTCCGACTTGAATGTGGTTGAATTCAATGCCAACGCTCACATTGAGATCGTCGTTCGAGTATGAGGATTCTAGCCGTGCGTCATATCGATCCTGACTAAACGCATAGTCGCGATAGTTCTCAATTCGATCCATTTCTGTTCCATTGGCATTGAGATCTATGCGAATGTACTCTTGTGAATCAAATCCCAATTTGAGGGACGACTGAATGTTGTCGATCACGTCAACTTTGAGCGTTGGAAACACACCGAATGAGCGCAGTGCCACTTGTCTGTCGTTCAAACGTTCAGTAACCTCTCCGTCCTCATTTGTTACATTGAACTTGCTGCGTGTGTGGTGAGTTTGCCCAGACTGGGTGTAGCGAGCGACGATATCGAAATTGTCGTTGTTCGTGAACTGGAGCAAACCTTTTACCTGTGGCCTGTCCAATCCGTCTGCCAAATAATCCTGCGCCTCAGAGTTTGGATCGTCGAAACCCATGAGTCGTTGCGTCGTTGACGTGTCACCAGACATGAACCTATATTCTGCGTCTTGTTGGCCTTTTGTTGATCTGAACGAACCAAATGCTAGCACATCCCAAGTATCAGAAAGTGGCTGCGAAATGGTGAGATTCCCACCATAGCTGTTGTAGACCACATCTGAAGAGGCTGAAACACGGGTGTAGTAAGATTCAGGTTTGCGAGTGATGATATTGATGACGCCAGCAATCGCCCCCGTGCCATATGTCACAGAACCAGGTCCTCTGATAACTTCGATGCGTTCAATGTCGTCGAGATCCCACATATCAATTTCTGTGATCACGCCCTCATACACGAAATTAGATATATTGCGCCCATTGAGCAGCAAAATCAACTTGTAGTTTTCAGCGGCAATCATACCACGTAGTCCTAGCTTGTCGCCCTCAGAATGCGTCATGACCAACAGGCCAGGAACGTATGCTTCCAGGAGTGCGGCAATATTGCGTGCCGGTGAAAATTGGATCTCTCTCCGGCTAATAACTGTAATAGCATGTTGTGTCTTGCGGGCAGAAATTGTCTGCATCGCTCCCGTTGATACATCGATATTCATAAGCTCAGACAAAGACATATCAAATATATCTTCGCCGAGTTCAGATTCAGTTGTCGGGTTTGCAAATGCTTGGAACGAATAGCCTGCAAACACAATGAGTGCGCAACCCAAAGCGCATATGGTTGGTTTCATACTTCTCAACCTACGTGTACAGTATCCTGCAATATATCCCGTTGCAAGTCTAATCAAATGACTTTTGTCAGGAAGCCGACTCCCAGCTTTGTCCTTCACACGGTATTGAATACGGTGTAACATGCTGGTCAAAAATAATACAGGTTACTCCTGTTGGATTATAGTGACGGCAAGATGCGCAGAGCATGTCTTTTTCGGCGTCTTTTCTTCCGCGTTCAAACTCTTGATAATTCGCGTAAATCGGATACACAACAAACAGGAACAGTGCCATCAGTGGCAGCCACCAAAACTGTTGAATATTGTACTGAAGCGTCATAAGAAACGTAACTGCAATTATCGCTATTACTTTTAGTAAGGAGGAGAGCACGATTGATCCAGCTGTAAACCCCGGCGCTTTCTTAAACACTTCGGGGTGCATTTTCTTTTCGTCTAGGGACTTTTTCATGCTGTTTGTCCTCCACAGCTCGAACCGGCTCCGGCGGTACAACCATAGCAGTGGTTAGCAGTAACTATGCGTCGATTCAACAGTGCTTCTGCGTCAAAGTCGCGAATGTTCCGCGAAGAAGTCGTTGCAACAGGCAGTTCGAGCATCTGGTTGAAATCACAATCATACAGCGCGCCGTCCCAGCCAACAGAAAGGGTATCTCTACACATGACTCCTGCTGCTGCAGCCGGGTTGAACGCCTGAACCAACTTTGTCATGTATGTATCGTAGTTGCCGGAAGCCAACAAAAACTCTAGAAATCTTGAAATGGGTAGGTTGGTGATGACAAGCAAATTGTTGAATGAAATGTCAAATGTTTCTTGTAATTCTTTCTTGAAGTCCTGCTCCAACGTTGCTTGGTCACCTGGTAAAAAAGCACCCATGGGATTGTAGACAAGATCGAGTTGTAGGTTAGAGTCGTTTGTACCGTAACCAACACCATTCAATCGTTGTAAGGCATCAATCGATCTATCGAAAACACCATTGCCTCTTTGTCGGTCAGTTCTCTTCTTTTGATAGAAGGGAAGGGAGGAAACGACATTAATATTGTGTTGCTTGAAAAATTCTGGCAGGTCGTAGTATTTCGGATTCGCGTTGATAATGGTAAGATTACAGCGCACAATGATGTGTGGTACAAGCTGAGAGGCCTGTTCTACAAACCAGCGAAAATCAGGGTTCATTTCAGGAGCGCCACCAGTGAGATCTAATGTCTGAAACGAATGCTCACGCAGCACGGACAGTACGTCGTTCATGACCTCTCGGGTCATGATTTCTTTGCGATCCGGTCCAGCATCAACATGACAATGCTTACATGTTTGATTGCACATGTAGCCCAGATTTAACTGTAGAATCTTTGTTTCAAGCGGAGAAATACTGCTGATTTCGTGATTGCTCAACGTCGTTGCAAATGATGGAGTACCAGACGGAAGAGTTTTGAGTACCTCGAGTTGAAAAGCCGAAGAAGCTAATTGATTGCCCTGTTTTTTGAGCGACGTCACATCGACACCTCATCAACCTTGCTCATCATTTGAGTTGCATGTACCAAACTAGCCCCCCCGCGTATGGCGGCTGCTACATGTACTGCCTCCATCATTTGCTCTTCACTTGCCCCCTTTTCTAAACCGTCAGTTGTGTAGGCATCAATACAATAGGGGCATTGAATGGCATGAGCTACAGCCAATGCAATGAGTGACTTTTCACGCTTCGAAAGTGCGCCATCTTGAAACACTTCGCCATAGTATTTGAAAAACGAGTCTGCCAATGGTTTTTGGTATTCTGCTATGTCGCCAAACTTCGCCAAGTCTGCCGGATCGTAGTATGTCTTCTTCATAGTGTTGAACCAACTTTGGGGGATTGTGTAAATGAAGCTAACTTAAGTTGTTCACTCTATTTACAAAACAACAAGTAGCTTCCGCGCATGGATTTGCAGACGCAACAACAGAGTATTATTGCAGAGTTTCAGGCTTGTACCGAATGGACGGACCGCATGAAACTACTCATTCGCAAGGGCGAGACCCTGTGCAGTATGAACGAGATGGAAAAGTCAGACTGTGTTGTGATTAAGAACTGCCAAACCACGATGTGGGTGAGAATCTGCGAACGTGACGGAGAGTTAGAGTTTTGTGGAGACAGTGACTCGAAGACTATGCGTGGCATAATGGCATTGTGTTTTGAGGCCCTCAAGGGAGCAAACAAAGAGCTACTTGCGTCGGTTGAGTTTTCTTTCTTGGAGGAGATTGGATTGGACGCAATCGTGACATCGAATAGGTCAACCGGATTGGATGAATTGCTGTTGGCACTGAGAAATCCACAGAGTTTGCGTGACTAACCACGGTATCAAAAGACGAATTATTTACACTCAATTGCAGATTCAATGAGCACAAAACCATATATCGATGCCTCGAAAATTATTCCTGAACTCAATGTTCGGGTCGTGTTGCTCGGGGCTGTTCTTTCTGTAATCCTCGCAGGTGCAAATGCGTATCTGGGGTTGTTTGCCGGCATGACGGTGAGCGCTTCGATCCCTGCAGCTGTTATCTCGATGGGCGTGTTAAAATTACTAGGCAACAACACGATTCTTGAGAATAATGCGGTGCAAACAGCCGCTTCAGCTGGAGAAAGCTTAGCTGCTGGAGCTATTTTTACACTGCCTGCACTAGTGCTTATGGGGTATTGGGATGACTTCAACGTCGGCGAGGTGTTCCTAATTACGGCTACTGGTGGTATCCTCGGTGTCATGTTCACTATTCCGCTGCGATCGGCTCTCATTGTTCGTCAAAAACTAAAATTCCCCGAAGGCGTTGCGACAGCAGAAGTACTGAAAACAGGTGACGATAAACAAGCCAATGTTGGTTCACTCGTCGTCGCGTCGTTGCTCGGAGCGCTCGTGAAATTTGGTGAATCTGGCATGAACCTATGGTCGGGTGCCGTGGATTATGCCACCACCCTCGGCGACAGATTGTATCTGTATGTCGGAACCAATGTTGCCCCAGCCCTGATGGCAGTTGGTTATATCGTTGGATTCAATATCTCTGTTCTCGTGTTTATCGGTGGGGCAATTTCTTGGTGGGTAGCCATCCCTTTGGTAGGGTACATGGAGGGCATACCAGCTGGTAGTATCGACACATTTGGGCCTGAAATCTGGGACAGTCAAATTCGCTATCTCGGTGTTGGAGCAATGTTGATTGGTGGCCTGTGGGCAATTGTGAGTGTTCGCAGTGTTTTTGCCGTTGCGTTTTCCGAGGCCATGTCGGCATTCAAAAAAACAGGAGAAGTTGTTGAGAAAATTCGTACCGAATACGACACACCAACTTCGCGGGTACTTCTCGTTGTAGGTGTTATGCTCGTTCCTGTTTTTGCGATTTATTACACGGAAATGGGCTCTATTTCCATCTCTGTGTTCATGACTGTACTCATGGTTCTAGCAGGATTCCTTTTTTCAGCTGTGGCAGGTTATATGGCCGGCTTGGTCGGTAGTTCTAGCAACCCAATTTCAGGGGTAACTATTGCTACAATATTGTCTTCTGCGCTGCTCTTGCTCGTTCTTCTTGGAACGGATCACAGCAATGGCGCAGCTGCGAGTATTCTCATTGGCGCTGTCGTGTGTTGTGCGGCTGCCATTGCCGGCGACAACATGCAAGATTTGAAGTCCGGTCACCTTTTGGGTGCAACGCCATGGCGCCAACAGATTATGCAGGTTGTCGGTGTTGTTGCAGCCGCAATTGCATTGCCGTTGATTTTGTCGATTCTAAATAGTGGGTATGGATTTGGATCGGGTGAAGGCCAACTGGCTGCTCCACAAGCTACCCTCATGAAGTCCGTAGCCGATGGAGTGTTCAATCAGAGTCTACCATGGACAATGGTTATCATTGGTGCCGGTATTGGTTTGTTCTTTATTGTGCTCGACGAATTGCTGAAACGCCGCAAAGCGCAGTTTAGAACGCCAGTTTTGGCGGTTGCTGTGGGAATCTATTTACCTCTAGAGCTAGATGTGGCCATATTCCTTGGCGGACTAGTTGCTTTGCTAGCCCAGTTGAGGAACAAAGGTAAAGAGAAGCCAGCGCGCAAGTTGCTAGAGAACAAAGGCTTGTTGTTTGCCGCGGGTTTGATTACTGGTGAGGCCATTATGGGCATCTTGCTGGCTATTCCAGCTGCTGCAGGCAATAAAGCTCAATTCTATGTTTCGGATACAACGGCTGTACCGGTTCTAGGCCTTGCAGTACTCTTTGTACTTATGGGCGAGCTATACAAACGCATTACTCGCTAGGTGAGAAATGAAAAAGGCTTCTCATCTGAGAAGCCTTTACTTATTCTGTTCTGCAATTACTTTCTACACTGTAGCGTGAATTGGGAAAGGTTGACAGAAGTCGCGTACGTCGCCTTTAACTGCATTGAGCGTGTGTTCATTCTCATGATCGAGCAGTACTCTGTCAATAAACTCGGCCACCGACTTCATGTCTGATGTAGTTAGTCCCCGGGTGGTGAGCGCAGCGGCTCCTAGTCGAATACCACTGGTCACGAGAGGGGATTTATCGTCAAACGGTACACTGTTTTTGTTGCATGTTATGCCGGCAGCGTCCAGAGCATGCTCAGCAGCCTTTCCCGTTATACCTTTGTTGCGCAAATCAATCAACATGAGGTGGTTATCCGTTCCACCAGAAATGATATTGTAGTCTTTGTCCGATAACTCTTGCGCCAATGCCGCAGCATTGTGAATGACTCTGTCTGTATATGCATCAAACGAGTCAGACAACGCCTCCTTGAAGGCGACAGCTTTGGCGGCAATAACATGCATGAGCGGTCCGCCTTGAATGCCCGGCATCACCCAACTGTCAATAAGCTCGCCCATTCGTTTTACTCTACCAGACTTCGGAGCAACAACGCCAAAAGGGTTTTCAAAGTCTTTGCCGAGCATGATCATCCCACCACGCGGTCCGCGGAGGGTTTTGTGTGTTGTTGTTGCGACAACATGAGCATGGGGAATAGGAGAGTCCAATTTTCCTTTTGCGATTAAGCCAGCCGGATGAGCAATATCAGCAAAAAGGAATGCACCAACCATGTCCGCAATTTCGCGGAATTTTGCGAAGTCTATGTTGCGAGAGTACGCACTTGCTCCCACCGTGATCATTTTGGGTTTGTGTTCTTTCGCAAGCGCTTCAACTGCGTCATAGTCAATGATACCTGTGTCTTTGTCTATGCCATAAGGAACAAAGTTGTAGAACTTACCACTGAAGTTCACGCCGGCACCATGCGTGAGGTGTCCCCCTTGTGAGAGGTCCATGCCCAATACTGTATCACCAAACTGCAGGAAGGAATAGTACACCGCCATGTTTGCAGAAGAGCCAGAGTGCGGCTGAACATTCACATATTCTGCACCAAACAACTCTTTAGCGCGATCAATCGCCAATTGTTCGGCAACATCAACCCACTCGCAGCCACCGTAGTATCTGCGGCCAGGATAGCCCTCGGCGTACTTATTCGTGAGTAGTGAACCTTGTGTAAGTAACACATTTTGCGAAACATAATTTTCGCTAGCAATGAGTTCAATCTTGTCTTGTTGTCTTGCCAACTCACCAGTCAATGCTTCTAACATCTCAGGATCTGCGCCAGCCAATGCTTGATATGGATTCATACTTCTTATTCTTTCTATCAACGTTGTACTTCAATTGGTTTGAGAGCACGGCCACCTTCTGTTTCCAACACCACAAAATACATACCTGAAGCGAGGTTCGATACTGGAATGCCAATGCCGTAATCAATATTGTGGAGTCTGCTAGCGTCTACAGTAGCAACTTTTTGGCCGCTTGCATTGATGATATAGCAATTCGTCAAGTGCTCGATGTTTCCTCGCACAATAACAACATCCTCAGTTGGGTTTGGTGCTAAAGTGACATCTTCTGCAAAATCTGAGTCAACGCCAACGGCAATGCTCTCGCAATATGTTTCACCAGTTTCGGCATGGACATAACACACCATACCATCGCTGCCTTCGCCTGACCACACAGCTTGCCAGAGTGTGCCCGTAAAGGGTGCAATACTCACCTCAACTTCGCTTAAGACAACGGCTTCAGCATCTGGATTGCCGTTGCTGGTAAGGTATGTAGACAGAACATTGTTGGCGCGCAAATTCTCGGCGAGTTTTGGCGAATCGATCCAATTGTCACTCTGCAAAGGTCCTGCTAGAAAATTTACATATTCGGGTGGGAGAAGAGAGGCAATATCAACTTCGAATGCCACAGGAGCAAACAGAATTTGGCCGACAACATACGAGATCGTGGTATCAGTTTCTGTTTCCTTAGTTGTGCCAGTGTACATGAATCCCCACAGCGTACCATTTCCATTAGAGATATCAAAACTCATGGATATCTGGCCGAAATTTGGCACTTCGAATTCACCTGAGAAGGTTGCTGTGCCTAACAGTTGTGGATTTGTCAGCTTCTCGGCAGCTGAAGTCTGAGCGGCTGCATGTGCTTCAGAAGCTGTGATGGGCGTGAATTGCGCTTGTGCTGAAAAAGTACACATCAGCGCAGCGAGCAATATGTATCGTAAGTGTTTCATATAATCCTTGTGTTTTTGAAGTGTCGTCTAATTTACAAAAGAGATCGCGTAAAATCAGAAACATCAATAACCTGCTTTACAACCTGTTCACAAAATGCTGCTTCTTGAGCTCCGAATCTGCCTATAGTATATGAGTCTAGATCGAGCACTCCAATGGCGAAATCTCCGGTCAACGGCACGACCAACTCTGATCGACTTTTTGGGTCACATGCAATGTGATTCTCGATGTTGGAGACATCAGGAACACACATTGTCTTTTGTTCTGCAAATGCAGTTCCACAGACGCCATGCGGCGGAGTTATGGTGGTGCAGGCAACGGGCCCAACAAATGGTCCAAGCTGCAGCGCGGTACCGTCAAACAAGTACCAACCAGCCCATGAAACATCCGGCATTGACGCCATCAAAAAAGCGGCAGTATTGGCTAGGTTTGACAACCAATGAATGTCTGAACCAACTAAAGACTGATGCTCTCTGAGTAGGGATTCATGGAATATCATGTCCGAATTTTCCACAATGTTTCTCCAATCACAACGAATACAGTATGTTCGGCAAATCACAAACATAAGCAAGCAGGAACCTATGGCGAAGGCAAAAGTAGAGTATGGCTGTACTGAATGTGGCGACACGACACCAAAGTGGACAGGCAAATGTCCCTCATGTGGCGCTTGGAACACATTGGTTGAACACAGAGTTACCAAAAAAAGTGAGCAACAGAAAGGAGCTCGCAGTTCGTCGCGTTCCAAAGCGGTTGTACTAGGTGAGATTCAATCTGAGCCAAACAATCGCATTTCAACAGGCATTGGTGAACTTAACAATGTGCTTGGTGGTGGCATTGTTCCAGGGTCGGTTGTGTTGGTTGGTGGTGACCCCGGTGTTGGTAAGTCTACACTCATGTTGCAGGTATGCACAGGAGTTGGGTGCAGCGCCACATTGTATGTTTCTGGAGAGGAGTCTGCCGCGCAGATTCGCGACAGAGCCTTGCGAATTGACGAAGAGTTGGATGCCATGCCCGTGCTCACAGAAACGAATGTTGAGTGGGTGTTAGAAGAAATGGAAGCACGCGCTCCCAAGCTAGTTGTTATCGACTCAATACAAACCATGTATAAATCTGATATTGACTCAGCTCCAGGCAGCGTCACCCAGGTTCGCGAATGTACCGCACATATCATCAAGGAAGCAAAACGACTGGGTATCTCTGTGTTTCTTGTTGGCCACGTAACAAAAGACGGCAGTATTGCAGGTCCGCGAGTACTAGAGCATATGGTCGATGCTGTGTTGCAATTTGAAGGAGACCGAGGACATGAGTTGCGCGTGTTGCGTGCAGTGAAGAACCGTTTTGGTAGTACCAATGAACTTGCCGTGTTTGTAATGAAACACACTGGCATGGAGGAGGTACCGAATCCGTCAGCGCTGTTTATTCGCAAGAACAGAGAGGACGAAACGGGAACTGTGATCGCAGCCACGCTAGAAGGAAACCGTCCACTGCTGGTAGAAGTTCAAGCCCTAGTGAGTGAAACCTCGTATGGAAATCCGCAACGAGTCTGCTCGGGATTTGATAGCAAGCGTTTGCAGCTTTTGTTGGCCGTACTTGAAAAGCGGATGGGTATGCAATTGGGGCAACACGATGTCTTTATCAACATTGCAGGTGGTATCAAAATTCAAGACACGGCACTCGACTTTGCAGTTATTGTTGCCATCGTGAGTTCGTATCGCGACATCACAGTGTCAAGTGTTCTTGCGTTCGCGGGAGAAATCGGTTTGGGCGGAGAGTTCAGAATGGTTCCCGGCATAGACCAGCGCGTGCGCGAGGCACTGCGCTTTGGTCTTGAACAGATTTGGGTGCCAACCTTGCCTGAATCCATGCGCAAAGACCTTGAAAATTCAGGTAACAATATTGGGGGTTCCAGTGTGGTAGAAGTTGATCGTCTCGTTGCTGCCATTGTTAAACTGTTTGCATAAGTAGCATGTATTAATGCATTGATTTGTAGGCATTTCGCGGTTCCGTCACTGTTCTTAAGTTTAGGAGCATTATATTCGAGGATTGTGTTTAACTGAGTGCATACATGTTTGAACAGGAAATACAGACCGCAAAGTCGCAGTTGCTTCGTTTAGTTGAGTCTTCACATTCATATGTAAGTCTCGAAGACTTGCAGAGCAATCCGAATGTACACGCATTCTACCGTCAGTTTTTTCAAGCTGAGGTGTTGTGGTGGATATATGACATACGAAGGCAGCGATCTGTTGAGCCACGGTTTGATTACAACGATGACTCGCTACAAGAAGTCATAGATCAGCTTGAGTTTTTACAGCTCAATGTTGCGCGATTCGATGCCTCAGATCTCACTGCTGTATCCGACATTGCGGTCAAAACCCGTATCAATTATCTATTGCGTCCACGCACAACTCTAAAATGGTTTGTGTTTAGGGGGGACTCAACGAGGTCATTGGGCGACATTCGGTTGCGCCTGCAATACCTTTCGGGGTACGACTACCTTCTGCAAGGGTTAAACACGTGGTTGGAAGAGCAGTACGGTACAGCAAATGACACCAACTTGTTGAGTATTGTAGAGTTTGAACGCATGATTGAGAAGACGGGCAATGACCATATTATGGAGTTGTCCACGCATCAGTTTCTCGACTTGTTGCAGCCAATTTATGAGTTCTTCTCTGAGGTGCATGGGCAAGCGCTCACAGACGGAGTACCGACATCGGCTCTTATCGTTTTTCTCGACGACAAAGGTGTTTCTCGCATCGCTAGAGAATTGGAAAATGCACTGAAGAATGAAGGCTTGAGAAGAACTTCAGCCAAGGCATTTTTAGAGATTGTTAATCGACTGTTAAAACATCAGTCAGAAGATTCCACACAACACAGTGAAACCAGTGATTCACTGCCTGAAAGAGAGCCGCACCACGAAGAAGAGATTGAGGAAGTGTACGATGATGCTCCACAAGAACACGACTCAACTTCTGAAGATTCACCAGAGCATGACACTCCCGGACAGAACGAAGTGACTGAATTAAAGTCTTTTCCCGAATATGAGGAAGAAGGCGTAGAATATGTCGCGGTTTCTCCTTCACTCTCACCTGAAGAGTTTGCCGCGAGAATCGCAGAATTTGAACAGGCCGACAGTGCTTCATCTGATACGATTGAACAACCAATAATCCCTGAACCAGAGGTAGAGCCTGAACCAGAGGTAGAGCCTGAACCAGAGGTAGAGCCTGAACCAGAGGTAGAGCCTGAACCAGAGGTAGAGCTTGAACCAGAGGTAGAGCTTGAACCAGAGGTAGAGCTTGAACCAGAAGAAGAGTCAGAACCAGAAGAAGAGTCAGAACCAGAAGTAGAGTCTGAACAAGAAGAAGAGTCAGAACCAGAGGTAAAGTCAGAACCAGAGGTAGAGGAAGCAACTAAATCTGTTCCGTTTGTCAAGTCAGTTGATTTGTCTGACGAGCTGCACAAAATTGCAAAAACTGGATTTGATGCGGAATATTTTGATTCGTCACTTAGGGTAGAAACGTTCACAACAGAACAGAGAGACATTCAATCGGATGTCTCGTCACCTGTACTACCCGAAAATGTAGAGAATTCGGAAGAGCCTGTCGAAACAGAAGCACCAACAGAATTGCAAGAACCAGAGGTGTCGGCGAAATCTCTAGAGCAAGAATCAACTATACAACCTGAAGCGTCGTTAGTACCTGAAGCGTCAATAGAACCTGAAGCGTCGATAGAACCAGAAGCGTCGATAGAACCAGAAGCGTCGATAGAACCAGAAGCATCGATAGAACCTGAAGCATCGATAGAACCTGAAGCGTGGATAGAACCTGATGCGTCAATAGAACTTGAAGCGTCGATAGAACCTGAAGCGTCGTTAGAACCTGAAGCGTCGTTAGAACCTGAAGCGTCGTTAGAACCTGAAGCGTCGTTAGAACCTGAAGCGTCGATAGAACCTGAAGCGTCGATAGAACCTGAAGCGTCGATAGAACCTGAAGCATCGTCTGAACCAGAAGCATCGTCTGAACCAGAAGCGTCGACAGAACCTGAAGTATCGACAGAACCTGAAGCGTCGACAGAACCTGAAGCGTCGACAGAACCTGAAGCGTCGATAGAACCTGAAGCATCGATAGAACCTGAAGCGTCGATAGAACCTGAAGCGTCGTTAGAACCTGAAGCGTCGATAGAACCTGAAGCGTCGATAGAACCTGAAGCGTCGATAGAACCTGAAGCGTCAATAGAACCTGAAGCGTCAATAGAACCTGAAGCGTCAATAGAACCTGAAGCGTCAAAAGAACCTGAAGCGTCAAAAGAACCTGAAGCGTCAAAAGAACCTGAAGCGTCAATAGAACCTGAAGCGTCAATAGAACCTGAAGCGTCAAAAGAACCTGAAGCGTCAATAGAACCTGAAGCGTCGTTAGAACCTGAAGTATCGACAGAACCTGAAGTATCGACAGAACCTGAAGTATCGACAGAACCTGAAGTATCGACAGAACCTGAAGCGTCGATAGAACCTGAAGCGTCGATAGAACCTGAAGCGTCGATAGAACCTGAAGTATCGACAGAACCTGAAGAGTCGATAGAACCTGAAGAATCGATAGAACCTGAAGAATCGGTAGCTGCTGATAATGCAGTACAAGGATTGGAACCTCAGGATGAAAGTACAACTTCGGGTATGCATAAACGTCAACTCTCTGACTTGCAGAATGAGTTCACTGACTCAGAAAAGAAGAGAATTGTTCGCAAGCTGTTCAAAGGAAACGAAGAAAAATTTGACCAGGCATTGAATTCAATGAATGCAATGGACTCCTGGCGCACTGCTAGTGCCGAGATAGATAGACTGCTAGCTAGATACGGAGCAGACCCATATTCGTCTACTGCAAGGATGTTTGCAGAAAAAGTATACAACCGTTACGTGTAAGGTACACCTATGTCGTTCATAGACTATGCTAAAATCTCAATTGAAAGTGGAAATGGTGGCCCAGGGCACGTGAGTTTCCGTCGTGAAAAGTTCGTTCCTAAGGGAGGTCCTGACGGTGGCAATGGTGGCAAAGGAGGCGACGTTATTTTTATTGCCAACCCTCATTTGAATACGCTCATCGACTTTAGATTTCAGAAGCACTATAAGGCTGAAGATGGAAAGCGCGGTGGTAAGAGCAATAAAACTGGCAAAAATGGTAAGAATCTATACATCCGTGTACCACCTGGCACGCTGGTAAAACACCGCGATACAGACGAAGTAGTATGTGACGTCACAGAACGAGATGTCGAATACAAAGTTCTAAAAGGAGGGATAGGAGGCCGTGGAAACTCTGAGTTTGCAACATCCGTTAACCGTTCTCCCCGCAATGCCGACCCAGGTGGTGAGTCTGAATCTCTCGACGTAGTGCTTGAGTTGAAGTTGATAGCGGACGTCGGTTTAGTTGGATTTCCAAATGCGGGCAAATCTACACTCATTAGTAGTGTTTCAGCTGCCAAACCAAAAATTGCAGACTATCCGTTTACCACACTTGTTCCCAATCTTGGGATTGTTTCAGTCGGGGAGTCGCATAGCTTTGCCATGGCGGATATTCCCGGACTGATAGAAGGAGCGAGTGATGGCAAGGGCCTCGGACACCAGTTTTTGCGCCATGTTGAACGCAGCCGCGTTCTTGTGTTCTTGCTGGACGTAGGAGAAGGAGATCCTGTTGAACAGTACAATGTACTATCGAGAGAGCTCGAGCGCTACAGCGACGTGCTCAAGTTCAAATCGAGAATCATTTGTTTGAGCAAGGCAGACACGATGCTTGAAGAAGAAATTCCGAGTTTATCAGCTACAGATTTTGGTCTCCCTGACTCAGTACCAGTTCATGTGATCTCATCAGTTGCGAGAACTGGTCTCGAAGAGTTGAAATGGTCGATGTGGAATGCTGTTATCGAGGCAAAACAAGAATCTGAATAGCCCGATTCAGAAATCGGCCTGCCGGCGTTTCAGACGAAAAAGAGCCCGGGCCAACTTCGGTGCGAACGTCCACCGTTTTGGGTAAAAGAGTCTTGAGAAATGATGCCACATTTGTAGCACGTTCATTTCTCAATTGTTCGTTTCGCAGCGCAGAACCCAGTTGGTCCGAAGTGCCGCGAATGACAATATCTACCTCTTCTGGAATTGCTTTTACGATTTGACGCAGCAGCTCCTTGTTTTCGGCAGTAAGCTCCGAAGAGTTGTAGTTGAAACGCAAGAGTGGACGAAAATGGCGCAAATCCTGCTCAACAAGAACAGCTGTTAGACTGTTTAAATCTACACTTGCAGTGGTTGACTCAGTAATCGTATCGTTCACTGTGATTTCTGCATGTATATTTATCGTTTGCTCTTGTTGTAACCGAATTTCTCGATCAAGTACCCCTTTCGTAGCTGCGGAAACCACATCTGACCACGATCCTATACGTACAGTGGCATGCTCAGCCTGACTGGGCGAAGAAGCAGTAAACGCGTACGTTTGGCGAACAAACAACGTTCTAAATGTGCGTGAGGAAACATACCGAACTGATGGTGCATCTAGAAGCTCGATATCTACCCGTCTATTTTCAGCCCTTCCTTCCGGAAACTCTCCATTAGATGGATACATTGGCAGTTCGCGCGCCTTCACAACAATACGACTTGGTTGTATACCCATACCTACAAGTAAGGTTTTGACGCGTTCTGCGCGTGCTTGTGCCAAGAACATTGGTTCTTGATCCACCCCAGATGTAGCTCCGGTGAGAACACAACGAGCATTCGGATTGTTTTCCAGCGTAGCAAACAAATCAACCAACACAAAAGCATGTGCGTCCAATGGCGACACAACATTGTTGCGCGACCTTGGTTGGGTTACATAGGCGGACGGTACTTCGGCGGATGCAGAATCAAAAAACACTGCATTGACTATTGCTAGTGAATACAATGCCGTTAGTTCCGAACCTTCCTCAATCCAGGCGGTATCATAACCTGTTGTTGGCACGATTCTAAGCTGTTCTGGAACTATTTGCTGTTGAGTCAAGCTGTCGACGCTTACATCCTCCACGACCTCAAATGCGAATTGCTGCGTATCACGCGGTACTGGTTCGTGCTGTGGAATCGTATTGTGCATTGGTATTGCAGTTGACTCAGAAGAAAGCAAACCGCGCAATCCAACTGAGAATGTCAACGAATGTGCTTGCCAATCCGATGAGTTAGCAACATTGCCTAATGCATACTGATACTGTAGGTTTTGGGTCAACGAAAGACTCGAGTTGATTTCTACTTCATGCTGCACGGCCATGCCAAGAAAGTACTGCGAAAGTGTGTTATCCAGATTCCCGACTTCAGTAATTGATTCACCTGTAATTTCATTAACAACATCCTGTCGCCAATCTCCCGTAAGGATCGAACCAAATGCAACATGAGGTCTAAGTGATAGCGGACCGCCTAACGCATTATCAACCAAGGGAACATCGAAGCCAATTGAGGCTACAACCTCACTCATGCTTGGTGCAAATGTGTGAACAATTGTATGCGGAACAGGTGGATTTGTGCCGCCTCCGCTTGCCGGTACAACTTCGGTATTGGTGAATTCACCGGGTTTGCCTCGCAATTCAACTCCGAATAGGGGGTGGAGACTAGTGAATCCAAAAAGACTGGGAAACTCGGCATATGCACGAATTGAAATTCCCACACCGTTGCCACTTGTATATGGACCACAGGGCATTTCTGCTTCCGGCGACCACATAAAGTTGCCTGTATGAAAAGAAAAATGTGGTCCAACCGAGAACTCTAACGCAACGGATTCGTGTTCTTGTGCATTTGACACTAACACAAGTGAGCATACATAGCTTATGGTACAGCATACTACTGCGGCAAAACGATGATGTAAGAGTCCTTTGGTCATGCTTGCCAAGCTACGGTGTTTGTAAGCTGATAACAACACAAAATCAATATACGCGCCCGGTTCTGCGTTCGATCTTCAGATCTTGTAACAACGACGAAGCAGCTCGGAAACTCAAGCGAAATCCCGCTGCAGGACCGGTTGGTTGCCAAACGAGATTCAGGTTCCATTCGTGAAGCTTTTTGTTGAGTTCTATACGCGGATTGACGAGTTCAGCTTCGGAGACATTCCACGTCACACTACCGTCAATTGCCCACGTGTCTGTGAGGTCAAAGCCACCCCGAACAAACATAGAGACTGACGTTTCAGACAATTCAGGATTCGGCTGCGCATACGTTCCACTCAATGTCACAGATAGATCCCAGGGAACATTCCACGGCCTATAACCTGGTGAACGTTCGCCGTACCAATCAACAGTGTGTTGCTCTTCAGTACGAATGTTGTAGCGAGCGTCTGCAGATCCAAATTCAGCTGAGTCTCCACTAGGTACATCCTCGACCTCAGGAGTAGAAGTGAAGCCCGCATCTGAAAAAGAACCCGACAAACTCAGGTTTGCCCTAACGGGGCGCAATATTCCTTGATTGAGATCACTGGCTGCCGTCCGAACAATGTTCCAGCTACCTCGATCGCTATTAAATGTCTGACCGTAGTACGAAAACGTTCCCGAAGCATTCACTGAAAGTATGCCCGCGATGTTGGATCTGAGAGAAGCGGTGATGTTGCCGAGTTTCAGTGAATCTGAGGCTACATTGTACGATGTGTTGAGATCAAGAGAAAACAGTCTCACAGTTCGAGCATCGGCAGTGTCAGTATCCCGAACACGTATGTCGAATTGGTTCGACAATCGCAGTGAAAGCGTTTGACTTTCTCCTCGCGGTGCAAAACCATTGTCTGCTTCAAACACGCTGTATTCGACTGTATCACCACTCGTAGGATCAACATACTCTTTGTAGTAACCAACATCAGCTTCACTGAAGTCAGGGCGGTAAGAAAGTGAAACAGTTGGTGCAAGTGTATGGCGGAACGCTTCGATTCCGCCTTCTCCAAATTGAGTTATTCCGAACAGTCTCGTTCCAATACTCAGGCCTGCAGACCATGTCGGCATGCGAAAAAAGCCATTCGATACTGTGGTTTGCAATTCTTCATCTGCAACCAACTTCTCAGTTTTTCTAAAGAACCAGTCCTCAGAATACTGAATTGATGGGGATACAGTGAAGTAGCCGAGTTTAGGACTTATTGAGATGGAGGGTCGGTGTTGTACTCCAATGGTGTACCAACTTGAATCTCGCGAGACAATTTCAATGGAGTCTTGAATCAGTACTTCCTCTTCTAGGCGCTGTTTGTTATATGTTCTAGCGGCCGTGGCAGAGTACCGCAACGACACATCTGACAACCATGAAGAGGAGGGAGCGATGTTCTCAAACGGTTGTATGCGTGGTAGCGACACGACAATGTTTGGTGATCTAGACTCTACGATTCTGCCAGTTTCACGGTTTTGTGTGCGCCTATAGTTGAGCGACAGTGTGGCTCCATCACCGAGATTTCTATACAGTGAAGCATCACTAAAAATGTTTTTGTCTTGTCGTTCAAGTAAGTCCGAAGAAGTATTCGTGTAGAAAGAAGATGTGAGAAATCTCAGCGAAGCAGTGAGCTTTGTGTTGGGGTCAAATGATTGCGTGTGATATGAGGTCACAGACCAGTCTTCTGAATACGGATCCGTACTCAAAAAACGCGAGTATCCGTAACTGAGCTCTAAATTACCATTGAGCACATCGCGCAGAGCATATCGATTGTTACTCGTGAGTTTGTACCCACCCTTCGTTGCAATATTCGCTGTCAGTTGTGTGTCAAAATAGTCGGATACTGCCCAGTAGTAACCAAAATCTTCAAACACTATTCCGCGAGAATTTGAGCCGGCAGCACCAGCGAAATAAAACTCTGGCAAGAGAATTCCAGAACGTCGGCCTTTTTCATTTTCAACATACACACCAAAAGGGATGGCAGCGATGGGGACATCTTCAACGTACATTACCAGCGGTTCAGCATAAATGCGTTTTCCGTCAACTACCTTCATTCTTGATGCTTTGAAGTAGAAGTGAGGGTTGGGATGGTCGCAGGTCGTAAAGTACCCGTCGCGTATGTAAAATACATTGTCACCGTCCTTTTTTATCCTGTCACCGCCGTAGTAATTGCCGTCGACAGTAGTTTCCATCACATCTATCACACCGCGTTTAGTGCGAATGTTGTAGCCAATTTTCTCTCCAAAAAACTGTTCTTTTCCATCGGAGAAACGAGGTACGCCCAATAAGTGACCAGAAGAATCGAGTGTCGGGGTTGCTTCGAGTTCATTTGAGTCAAGCTGAATTGCAATGGTATGCGCTTCAAGTGTGATGTCTTGGTACTCCAACTTAGATCCGCCGTCCAGCGTCATGCGGTTGGTTTTTAGAGACAAACCGGCTGAAGTTCTCGCCTTCCAGACCATTGTTGTGTCCAAATTGCGTTTGGGAACTGCTGCTGACAGTGAATCCTGAATCTCTTGTGACAGAGCAGATACGGTAGAGCATATCACCAGCAATGAGATGTAAAAAACAGCAATTCTCATAGGAGGAGGTACACTACTTCAGTTCAAGAACTTCAACGTCTGAGGGGATAGCAAACCAGTACTTTGAGGCCCTTTGGTTACAAGTAACTTCGTCAAACGAAATAATGACCTTCGCATCATATGCCGGAAAACTCGCAGTGATTCGACTTGCCAATTCAAATCCATCGTGCTCCAGAAACTCAGAAAATCTCGACACCATAAGGGTTGGCCCATCTGGTAACTTGCGACTATACTCAACCAAACGAGATCCGTCGTGGTTTATTCCTACGCGCTCAACAAAAGATTCCCCAGAACGAACATACAGTTGGTTTGCGATATCGTTCTCAACTTGTTGAGTCTCGTAAAATGAGAAATCCATATTGCCGCCCGGAATGTTGCCTAGGAATAGGGTAGAAAGTTCATCGTAGTTTAATGGCACTCTGATCGTGCGTGCTAGATTGTCTCTAGTTGGTTTGCCGCGGTAAATGCGGTTCTCAAGAGTTGAATAAAAAACAAAGTATTCAGGCGTCGCTTGCAGGGTTCCGACAGGGAGGCCAAAGGTTTGAAATTTCATGAGAAGTGAGTCAGAGCCTAATACGTCGAGTTGGAAAGACAGCGAAACAGCATTCGATCCGATTTCTGAAGAGAGTTTTCCTTTGCCTGACACGGCGTTTAGTGTCGATCTATCCGTAACAAACTGTTGCGTGTTCAATGCTGGAGCTTCAGAAGAACGTTGGTTCTCAGATCCTTGTGGCGAGGAACTGCAGGCACTTAACAGGAGAGCAAGTCCGCAACATATTGCAGTCAACAACGCGGTTGAAGAACGCATGAGAAGAGATACCGACATACCTAGCCTTTATTGAATGAAGGAATGTTTGATAGAATAATACAACTGACGCAATTGCGTGTTCTCGGGTTGCAAAGAAATTGCGTGTTCAATGCACTGAATACTCTTGGCTTCATTGCCGATAGATGCGTGTATCTCAGCCGCATGCGCCCACATTTCAGCAGTTGCATTGGGAGAGTCTAGGCATTGTTCGATAAGAGACAGTGCCTCCGAGAGGTTTCCTTGTCTGAAAGACACCCATGCTTTTGTATCTACAAAGTTAATGTCTTGAGGTAGTACACTCAAGGCCAAATCTATATATCTATCTGCCTCGGCAAGAAGAGTATCCGCACATGCTAATGTATAGGCGTACGCATTGTGAAGATATGGGTTGTCAAACGAAGACTTTGTTTTTACTTCTTCATACGCTTTGATAGACAACTCCCAACGTTGCATTCGGCTAGCAATTTCAGCTACGCCATAAGTGTAAATGTTTGTGTTTGGATACGACTTCTTGGATGTCTGAAAAAGATGAAGGGAGAGATTGTTGTTGCCGATGTCAGACAACATGAACATCGCTCTGCCACGGATATTGTGATGCGACAGAGCTACTAAGTGTGAACACATTTCTTCAATTGCCTGAACATGAGCATCTCGGGAGGGAAGAGACACCACGAGGTCAAACAACAATTGTCCGAGCTTTTGCTGATGCTCTTCATTCGTATACTCGATCTGATGAACGAAGTCTGTTGCCAATTCCGGTTGCTCTATCTCAAATGCCGTGCGAAACAGTATTTCGAGCAATCTTGCATTGCCAGGTGACCTCTCAACTAAGCGCTGAATTATGGAAACATAGAGGTGTTTGTCTTGAACGTCTTCAGCAACAGACACGGCATTTATTAGTGTTCTGCGAGACGAAATATCGGAAACATACTTGTGAATTGCTGCGAGTGTTTCGTCGGGAAATTGCTTGTACAGCGTCTCGACATCCAACAATAGAATCGGCTTGTCAACACCATATGCGCCTACATACCTGGTGAGTACAAGAGAGGTTGAATCAACATTGTTTGCGCCAATGTAGTAATCTGCTAATTCTAGTAGGGCAAATTTGTGGAGTGAGTCTCTACGGACCGCCTGCTGGAACATATTAAGGGCAACATCACGCCGATTCTTAAACTTGTAGCACATTCCGAGGAAAAACAGCTGTCCAGCCGTTGAATCAAATTGCAACGACCGCTCAAATTCCAAAACAGACTGATCATAAAACTCTTGATAATAGTAGATCATGCCGCGGTTAAAATAATCTTCTGCCAATGCTGATTGCGTAGCCGGTTCATATGTCCGGTATTCAGTTTGAGTATTATCAGCAGAAGGTTGGCGTTGTTTGATTGTCTCGGTTGACGTAGTTGTACAAGCGGAAAAGACAACGACTGTCAGCAGCAGTGCAATGATATGGTATGTGGAGTATTTGTGAAACATGATCACAATCTAGGGTTTCAATGTCCCTAAAACAACACGAGCCCTCCCAATGGAAGAGCTCGCAATACTTTCGTTACGTTGTTGAAATGGCTTATTTGCCCATTTCCTTCATCATTGCACTGTAACCCTTTTTGTCGAGTGTGCGCAATGCACGCGTTGAGATACGCATTGTTACAAACTTGCCTTCCTCTGGATTCCAGATTCTCTTTTTTTGCAAGTTTGGTTCGAAACGACGACGAGTCTTGTTATTGGCATGTGACACATTGTTGCCGTACATCACCTTCTTGCCCGTCAACTCACATTGCTTTGACATCGTTTTCCTCTCCTAAATATATACTTCAGTCGTAAGTGTTCTCAATTTTTACCCGTGCTGAAAAATGCACGAAAACGCAATATAACACTAAAATGGACATCAAACCAAAAAACTCCGTGAGACTGCTGTTTTTACCAAGTTGTATTGCCGGAGTCGCAGCTGGCTGGACACTCGGCTGGTACTGCTTGTTTGTAGGTGTGCTGATTGGCATCTGTAGTGTTCATTGGCTGACAATTCGCTCGTCAACCGTTGTTGTGCTTCTGTTCGGAGTTGGTTGCTGGGCTAGTCTGCGCCAAGCAGAAACCATCCACGTAAATATACCCTTAGAGACGCAGGTGGAGTTTATCGGCTATGTACAGATAGAGTCGAGTTCTTCAAAAGGTTGGATTGTGTCTCTAGATGGATGTGTCTACTCAGAAATGATTGGTTCAGACGGCATGCAGCTTCAAACAGATGCTTTTATACGAAGTTCAGAATTTGACACTAGATGGGATGGAGCAAAGATACACGCGACATTGCGTGTGTCGTTTTCCAACACGTCGACACCTGCTTGCAGAGTGCAGATTCGCGATGTGTTTTGCGTTCAGACTCAACTTTCGTGGCGTCGGCAAGCAAAACTTACAATACTGGAAAAGACGCAGCAATTTTTCGCTCCCGCTTGGCAATCTTTGGCATATGCTGTCACCACTGCAGAACGCTACTTACTCAATGAGAAGGAAGTATTGATGTTCCGAGAGACCGGAACTGTGCACATCCTTGCAGTAAGTGGCTTACACACCGGCATCATTTGCCTGTCACTGATGCTCGTATGTACGCCACTAGGTCGCTGGAAGCACTTGTGTGTAGTTATTGCCATGCTAACGTTCGCATTTTTCGTCGATTCACCATCGTGCTGGCGCGCGACTGTGATGTTTTGTTTGTGGTTAGTGGCAAAACAATCTGGCCGGCTGACTGCTCCACTTGCTACATTTAATACAGCAATAGTTTTGTTGATAGCCTTTGACCCTCGCTGTATTGGCCAAATCGGCTTTCACTTATCAGTTCTTGCAGTATGGAGTTTGCTGGCAATTATGCCGCGAATACAAAGAATTTGCGGAAGTTACCCATGGTACATTCGAGTCAGTGTGCAAGGGCTGATGTTGAGCTGGGCTGCATCAGCAATGGTAGGCCTGTATCTGTCTTTTATTGGCGTTCCGCAAAATGTCTTCTCGATTCCCATCAACACGCTTGTTGTACCATTGTTCTCTTGTGGAATACTGTGCACATATATAGGCCTAGGCAGCCCAGTTGACGCGATAACGGAATTGTTCGTCTCTGCGGCAGACGCTGCATATTCTCTCGCAACGTGGTTGACCAACACCATGTGGAGTACCCAGCATGTTTTTTATGATTCTCACGCCGTGATCCTAGCATTTGTTTCTTGTGCAGTTCTCATTCCCCTCATATTTGTTCGGTCAATGAAAGAACTGGCAACTGCAATTGGCTTCCACAGCATAGTCCTTGCGCTTACTTACGGTTTGTGCGTGCAGCAACGAGATGTAGAACCAGGATCAAGTAGTTTGAAACACGGCAACACAGTGATATTCAACCGATCTTGTCAATTGCTGATCGTTATCGATTCTTTGCCTCACTATGAGCGATGCAGACATGGTGTGCGTGCGTTCAATCAAGAGCGCAGCGCAACACCACTACAGCAACGTGACAGTCTGACGGCGCTCATCACAAACAGCGGCTTTGCGGGCTTGAGGTCGATTCAGCATTTGAAAGACTCATCAGTTGTATGCATAACAGGTGACGAAGCTCAATGGCCGATATGGTTATTGTTGGATAGTATTCGTAGTATTGACAGGCATGTCAATGTAATAAGACAAAGCCATTATCAACGACAATCAACAAGTGAACTAGTGCGAAACGGCGCACAATTGCACGGATCAACCGTCATGAAGGAAACAAAGCAGCGATGAAACAACCTACAATCCACTTTGTTGGCAAACAGCAGGATACATTTGTCAAGAGTGTTCAATTGGCGCGCTATCTGAATCAGGAACACGGTAACACAATTGTGAGCAGCACAAATGTTGATCCCGCAGTGGGCGATGCATGGAGGATACTTGGTCCGGGCATGTTTGGCGTCAAAGTCGCCGATTGTTTGGGTGTCGTGTTGTGGGAAACGAGTAGAGAATTTCCTGTATATGCTATCCACTCGGGATGGCGGGGTTCTAAATCGGGAATTGTGGCCAAATGTGCTCAGGAGCTAGTGTCCAGCGGAGCTGACCCACTCAATATCAAAGCGTATTTTTCTCCATCAGCCCAAGCGTGTTGCTACGAGGTTGGGGCGGAGTTCATGGATTATTTTGGGACTCAGTTTGTTGTGCGTAGAAATGGTACATTCTACTTTGACAATATAGCGTACAACGTAGCTGCGCTTACCGATTTACATATTCAGGCCGAAAATATTCAGCAATCAAGTGTCTGTACAATGTGTAATACACAATTCCATTCATATCGTCGGGAAGGAACGAGCAAACGGAATGTGCTGCTTGTTGAGGTCGGTCAGGCGTCTGTGGAAGTCACTCACCATTGAAATCCGGCATTTCGTGAATTGTGCCTTTATCAACATTTGTGGCTTTGTTATTATGGGAATTGGATATGCGTGTTGTGTGAATAATCGTGTCACATTAAGTATGGAATCTAGGAGATACCAGCGTATGAATAGAGTAGTCGCACTACTTTTTTTCTTCTGTTTTGGAACAAGCATTGTGCTTGCTTCCGATGTTCAAGAAGGTTGGAACCTGTGGTCAGAAGGCAAACGCGACGAAGCGCGATCTAGCTTTGAAAAAGCCACAGAATCCGAACAAGTTCGAGCACGTCTGAGCCTGATGTTTCTCAATATGGTTGAGAAAAAGAGGTCACTCGCAAGACAAGAACTCCTGCAACTTCAGGACGTGACTGACAAGTTTGGAGCTTATGTTGCTGCTCTTGAGCTCACTGGCGGAACGGCAATGCTCGGTGAAATTGACGACATAGAAGACGACAAAATGTTTCAGTATTACATGCAACGCATGCAGTCGCTCGACGAATATGGAGGACTGCTGAAAGTCGAGGCTGCCACCAATATTGCAGGCATTTTTCGACGCATCGGTGAGTTAGAAGATGCCATTGCAGTGTGGGACACGATTGGTGTCGTTGACACATGGTCAGTTATAGGACCATTTGAAAACATTTCTGCATCCGGACACGACAAAGCCTTTGCACCAGAAACATCGTTTGACGTTGATGCCACCTATGTAGGCAAGGGTAAATATCCAGCTACCTGGTTGATGAATCCTAAGCTCCGTATGGATCGCTGGTTGGATTTCATACAGTTTTATCCTTTCGGCAGTGCTGTGTACTATGCCAATACATTTGTGAAGTCTGACGTGGCTCAAACCGTGTACATCCGATTCGGAGTGTCAGGGAGCTATAAGGTTTTTCTCAACGATCAAGTTGTTGCAGATGACTATGAAGAGCGAGACAATGGTGCTGATACATATATTCTCAAGCTCGATCTAGCTAAAGGTTGGAACCGATTGTTGTTCAAAATTGCAGGTTCCGAATCGGGCGGTATCAACATGCTTGCACGTATC
>JAUHYX010000363.1 GCA_030426285.1 bacterium | reverse complement strand
CACTCGCGTAGGTTGGACTAACGGTTACCACGAGATCACCAAACTCAATTCCGGCTTTCATATAGTTTACATTGCCATAAAACTCGAATGGCGAGTACGGATGTTTGTCTGTTGGCTCAAGTCCAGCTAGCTCATAAGTGGGGCTAAAAGAGTACAATCCTTGAAAGGCGAGATTGTGAATAGAAAACACACCGAGGGTTTTGTGAAATAGAGGATGTTCTCGGTAAGAGCGTTTCAAGTGAACTAGCGAGAATGACGTGTGGTAGTCGTTGGCCACGAGTACATCTGGTGCATATTGCAAATACTCGCAAACTGAAAATACTGACCGAGAAAAAAAGAGAAATCTGCGATCGTTGTCTTCAAAACCTTCCGGACGGCCGTAAATACTGTCTCTGCGAAAGTAGTCTACATTCTCTACAAACACGACTTTTACGTTGCTGTGTGGGAGCGTTCCTAGCCATAGGTCGGCATATTCTTCCCAGAAACCCATGCGCACCGAAACTGAGCCCGGCAATTTCGAAAGCTCAAAGCGCTCTTTGTCAATGCAGGCATGCAAAGGTGTGATAACAAGTGCATTGTGTCCAAGTTCTTCCCATTCTTTTGGCAATGACCCAACAATGTCGGCGAGCCCACCAGTTTTTGAGAAGGGAAACACTTCGCAAGAAACGCTCAGGATGTTCATTCTCTCACCAACGATCCCATCAGCACATTATTTTGGAAGAACTGAGATGCTGCGATTGCTGACTCTCTGTTGGCAAATAAACCAAACACGGAACTACCAGATCCCGACATAAGAGCAAATTGGGCACCGGCAGCGTACAGTTGATCCTTTGTTGTTTTCAGCTGCGGATGTTGTTCAAAAACGCTGCGTTCAAAGTCGTTAAAAACTGTGTTGCGCCACTCTCCGATAGGTTTCTTCAATGCGCGCTGCAAGTCGGTTGCATGTTGAACGCCACGAGGTTTGCAATTCCTGAAGGCATCTGGAGTTGATACATGAATTGATG
>JAUHYX010000362.1 GCA_030426285.1 bacterium | reverse complement strand
GTTTACTCAAATATCAGGGGATGGAAGAGCTTGCAATGCAGATCGTACCTTTTACAAAGACGACGACTCAATGGTAGCCGTAATTGGTCCAAGAGGAGTTTACTTAGTTGACGTAGAAACACTATCAATCGATTATGAAGTCACGTTTGATATGCTTGGTGAAGAGATTTTCAACGCTTACATCACCCCAGATTTTAAGAGTATCGGTGCCTTGCTAGGTGATTACGAAACAACTGTGATTGTTTATGTAGAGGAAAAGAAGATTGATGTTTCACTTTTCGATTTAGGATACAGACCGGTTGTTAGCCACGACGGACAGTTTGTGTATTCGTTGTCTCAATTGGAACGTAACCAAGAGAACTTCAACTACTTTTTGCTTAAACATGATGCTACAAACATGGTGCTGAAGGCAGAGTTGGAACTCGATACTTTGCAGAGCATTCCAGGTCGCTGGGACATTACTTCCAACGACAAATATCTCTTGTATTTTCACACCCGAACGGAGTGGCATTTAGTTGACACTGAGACAGGCTCATCTTATAGGATTGACAGAGGATCATCAGATTGGAAGGCTGGTAGAGGGTTATTCTCTCCAGATAACTCAAACGCGCTCATTTATGCCCGCAATGGTGTCATGTTGCACAAGGTAGATCTGACAATTACTCAAGTGAATCAGGAGACAAGCCAAGAACTGACTATTGTGGTTTTTCCAAATCCTTCCTCCAAAGGATTCAACATAGAAGCCATTGGTTTTACACCTGGGAGTGCAGAACTGAAGCTAGTTTCCCCACTTGGCGAATCAGTCATTCGCATGCCGGTCCAACTGCTTGCAAGTTCTACTATTTTAGAATTGGATACTGAAAGTGTCGCAACTATTGGCTCTGGTCAATATATACTCACACTTACTGGCCAGAACGGGGAGCAGGCGAGCACAACTGTTGTGTTGGAATAGCCAAAAGATTGTAGAGACGGGGCGTGCCCCGTCTCAAGAAAATTCATTGCGTGCCAATCGTTTGCCC
>JAUHYX010000246.1 GCA_030426285.1 bacterium | reverse complement strand
TGAGTCAGAATTGCGGTACGGTTTGGTAACATTACATGGTGAGATGATGCTCAATGAACGACTTGGCAACATGAAGCCAGGCACATACACGCTTCAATTTCCGGTTCGCGGTGTTCCGTCAGGTGTGTATGTCTTATATCTCGCATCAGGTACTGAAATTGTAAAGGAGCGTATCACGATAGTGCGCTAAAATGCGATAACATACCCAACAACTATTTAGAGAAGGCCTTGTAACGAATCTGTTCCTGCTTATGTTGTTCTTGTAGCGAGATGATGGTGTGTGGCTGCTATTGCAACGTTCACGTTTTTTTGACATGCAAATAGTGTTTTCTGTCAACAAGTTCAAGGGCTACGAAATGACAAAATTTTCCTTCAACATAGTCGCAATTCTCATAGTTGGAGTATTGAGCTTTTTTGTCAATGCCAGTAGTTCCGGTGTGTGTTATGCAGAAGAGATAAAGGATACTTGGGGTCGTGAGTTTTTCTTTACTTTCCCGCCAAATTTTCACAACAACCCAACCCAATACGAAGACTCAATTTTCATATTTGTTTCCGCAGAAGAAGAAGCATCGTTCGAGTTGACGTACAAAGGTCGCTACTTTGTTGACAATCAGGAACGCTATCAAGAGTTTGTTGTCACCGGCACTATTCAGCCCAATGAAACCTATGTGGTAGACATTCCATTTAGAACTCTCGCGCCGGGAGAATTCACCCCCTCATTTAACGATTTGTTCTTTGAGCTTGAGGGATACAAAATGCAGGGCATTGGCCAAGAACCAAGTCCACGCAGACAGAATGGAGCTATTGCTCAGCAGGTGTTTCGCCTTACCTCTGATGTTGAAGTGTCTGTATATGCTCTGGATCAATCGCGAACTACCAGTGACGCTATGGTGGTCCTGCCCACTGACATTTTAGATACTGAGTACGCGGTGTTGTCCTACAACAGCGATGGTCGGAACTTTTCCGACAATACCCCCTCCCAGTTTGCTGTAGTTGCAACTGAAGACAATACAATTGTTGACTTTACATTGTCTATGGAAGCCCAAGATGAACCAACAACCGAGTTCGAGGTTGAGTTGCAGCGCGGAGAGGCGTACTTGGTCCAGTGCTCAAGACAGTCTATAAACTCGAGTCCAGACGTGAGTGGAAGCTTTGTGACATCAGATAAGCCTATTGCAGTTTTTGCGGGACACCAACGGGCTGTATTACCCCTTGAACAGAGTGGTGCTTCGCGCGATATGCTCCTTGAACAAGTTCCTCCCATATCGACACTTGGATTGTATTATTTTGTAGCTCCATTTCCTCTACCAAGTGGTGTGTTTAGCTCTTCAGGGGACATCTACAGGGTTTTGGCGACACGCAACAATACCGACCTTATCATCGACAGAACTGATACGATAACGCTTCAAAAAGGGGAAATATACGAGGCTGCACTAATACAGGCACATGAACTCGTAAGCTCAAAACCGGTGCTCGTAGCAACGTACAAAAAGACCTCAAGGCTAGACAATGTCGGACAAGAGTTTGGCGACCCTTTTATGATGTTCATTCCTCCAGTTGAGCAGTTCATGCGCCGTTACTTGGTTACGAATGCAATTACATTTGAAGAAAATGCTGGCAACTGGCAAGAGGTATATCAAGAACAATACGTTCTCTTAACCATCCCGACTGAGTCCATACAGCAAACAAGGGTTGACAACAATACTGTCAATGCGTCAGATTTTCGCCCGATTGGCACATCTGGTTACAGTTTTGGAGTTGTAAATGTGGTTGGTGGTGTGCACGATGTAGTTTCTGATACTGTTTTCGGCATCAATGTATTCGGATACGGAGGAGCCAATTCCTATGGCTATGTCGGAGGAATGCAGTTCAGAGAAATTTATGGACCAAGTTTGGTTTTAGACTCTGCAGCAGAGTGTTTTAGCATTACCGGTGAAGTTGTGGATACTCTTGCTCTTGACATTGACACACCCGTGCAGTGGGTGGAATTTCCGGAAGAATTCCTAGACAATGTGACCGTTCAACTTGACGATGTTAGCGAGCCAAGCGACAGCGTAAAGTTTGTTGCATCGTTAATTGACGAGTATCGCGATGGCTCGGTACGAGTGATCAGTGCAAATGTGTTTGAACATCGCCTTGAAACTGATTTTGTTGTTCCGGGCTTTGATGTTCACGTTGATGCTTCTCTTGTTGGTAAAGAAGTTGTTGAGATAGATGACCCGCTGTGGTATGGCCAAGACTCAGTCTACCAGTTTGTACTGACAAATAACTCAGTTGGCGCGCACACGATAGATCGTTTGTATCTGCGCCAGAACTCGCAAGGTTTGGAGCTCATGACTTCTGGCATTCCATTGCCAATAGTCCTAGAGCCTGGTGAATCCGTTACTATTCCAGTTCTATTCAACGGCACGGTTGAAGGCAGTATTGTCGACACTTTATGTGTCCAAAGTTCATGTATTGAACGACCGGTGGTTGCATTCAATTATCAAGTCCGTAGGGACGTGGATCCACCGACATCTGACGTTCAATTTGACTCATGCGTTTCTGAAATACTAGTTCTGCTAGATGATTCGGGTATCAATCAGCACGGAATTCAAGACTACAGTATTGTTTCTACTTTGAATTGTGACGTAGAGGTAGACGACACATTTCTTCCTGATCAACTTCGGCTCACCTTAACGAAAATTGACTCACTGCAGGCGGTTGGGTATGAAATCATTGTAGTTGATAGCTCAGGCAATCAAACAATCATTTCTGACACATTGTCTACGATTGGCTTTCGATTGGTTGGCACAGAACCGTATAAGTTTGTTGTCAACACGTATTCTGGGAACCTTGTTTGCGGGTCTGTTATTGTCTACAATGATACTGAGGCGGCAACTGAGGTAACCCGAGCGAGCATGTTGGAGTTTGTTGAGTTTTCATACCCCTTGTCGCAGTTACCATTGTATGTTCCACCGATGGATTCCGCTGTTTTTGAAGTGTGTTTTCGTTCTGAACAGATTGGTGTGTTTACAGATTTTCTGAGTTTAGGTGCAGGATGCCTTAACTCCACAATCGAACTTGTAGGAATTGTTGACCCAATCATTGGAGAAGGTCGCTCTCGCTGTGAGGTTGTGCTTTCCGGACAGCAGGTTTCTACCGATGCACTTGTCCTCGATCCGCCATTCCCCAACCCGGCATCTTCCGAAATTACAAGTACGCTGCACGTGCCAAACGAAGCAACATTGTCGTTCCGAATTGCAACCATGGCCGGAGAAGTTGTCGATGCCGGAACCCTGGGTACCATGACACGAGGAACATATTCTGTAACACTTCCAATGCAAAATTTGTCTGATGGAGTGTATGTACTGGTAATAACGAATGGAACCGACATTGTTCAAAGAAAGATATCTATAATTCGTTGATAGATACGTCACTGATTCTGAATACTAACAGCAACACATGAAGAACGTATTCTCACTATTCATAGCGATGTTTCTCTGCTTCACCTCGATGAGTTCACAGAGTGTGGCTCAACTAGATTCTAGTGCTCGAGGCACCGAATTTTGGATTACGTTTCCCCCAAATGTTCATATTCTAAACAATCCTCTCGACCAACTAGCAGACTCCTTGTTTCTGTTTGTCGTTTCCGATCAAGAGGCCAATGTAACTGTTGAATTCACCAATTTTTATGGTGAAACGAGCAGCGAGTCTTTTACTGTCCCGGCCAATGGAGTCGGCGTTTTTCAGAAACGATGGTATGGATACGAACTCGTTGGTGGCCAAAATTCCTCTATCAATAGCGAGGTAGAGTTGCCAATTCAACTCGGACAACCGGCTCCGCAACATTTTGTGGTAACTAGTGACGTTCCAGTTCTCGTGTATGGCATGAGCCAAGCCGTGTATTCAACCGATGCATTCCTCGCCATACCCAAACGACACTTAGGTAGACACCATGTGCTGTTGACTTATGAGAGTGACAGTGAATTTCGGGTGGACACAACAACAACCCGGATCTTCGACAATCGCATGCCCAGCCAATTCGCTGTTTTGGCTACCGAAGACAGCACAGAGGTGAGTATGCAGCTCACGACCAATGACTCATTTTTTGATTCAGATTCGATAGTTGTGCAGCTGAACAAAGGTGAGAGTTACTTGGTGCAAGCCAATATGGCAATTCGATCTGATTTCAGCGGTTCAGTTGTTCGGTCAACAAAACCAATCAGTGTGTTTACCGGGCATCAACGTGCATATGTACCAAGTTCAATTGTACGCGAGATTCATGAAATCACCGAGAGCAATGAGTTTCTAGAGAGTAATCTCACGCGTGACTATCTGCTTGAGCAATCACCCTCACTGAAACACTTGGGCACCGAATATGTAGTTGGAACATATGTTGCGCCGCGCGATATGCAAGTGCTGAACGGAACGGACGACACCGACAAAGTACGCGTTGTGGCGGTGTATGACAACACCACTGTGAGCGTGAACGGAACTGATGTTGCACTTCTCAATACGGGTGATATGTATGAACAGCAACTCACTCGAGGTTTGCATATTCAAGGCACGCAGCCAATTCATGTGGGCGCACTGAAAAAGTCTTCCTCGCACTTCATCAACAATTCGATAACCTCTGGTAGAGACACGGTGTATGGCGATCCCTTTTTGGTGTACACAGCAGATGTGCAGCAATGGGATACTGCCTACACGGTGTACAATACCCAAGCCCTGCCGCAGCTCGATGTTCCAGATCCAGAAGCGTATCCATATCAGTATATTCAAGTAACCGGAACGCGAGAAG
>JAUHYX010000245.1 GCA_030426285.1 bacterium | reverse complement strand
TGAAACTGTCTCGGTCTTAGCCGATGCCGTCAAAGGTGCGACGAGGAGTGATGCAGCACAAAGTGTTAGTGCGCTGCCTTTAAGGCGAGTAAATAGAGACATGAAAGCTCCGAAATTGTATAGTACATTGTTCAGTTACACTACAATTCGGCTTTCTTTTGCAGAGAAAAGATTGCCGATTATGCCTCGCGAAACGGTTGCGAGACTAATCAGCACAAATACGACACCGCAAATATACGGAACTTGTTTAGAATAATTCCAAATAAGGAGCTAAATTCAGGAATGCTCTCACAACTCAAAAGCACTGCTATTGCCGTAATTGGCATGCTCATCGCTGTCTCCACACTGTCGGCCGTTGGTGGAGACCCTTGGCATAGACTCCTCACGTCTAAGGTTGAACTCGATAGAGTTTCGGCGCTCAAACCCTGGGTTGAAGACACGCTCAGCATTTTTTACGGTCGCGACACTTCAGATGGCGTGTTCTGTGAAGAAGGGCGTATCTATGTAGAATCCGACTCAGGTTGGGTGTATTTCAAAGATCATGGATACCAATATGACAGCTACATGGAGTCGTTTACATTCGCCAATGTTTCACCTTTGGAGGGTGACGAGCTCATCATCGTGCTCAATGACATAAGCAATGGCAGTCGCGGAGGTGGAACGACTTCACATGTAGGTGTGTACTCCATCTCTGGCAAAGTGATGTTGATGTCAGCTGAAATTGGCGAAGAATTTAGCTGGTATGACGGAACTGGATACAGGCACTGTCGCCGTCCATATGAATTCAAAGACAGCACGATGTATCTGCTTCCAACACAGTGCAAATACGGAGAAGGTGTCGTGCCTGATGAACCATATGATCAGGACACCATCGCTATCCCCATGTGGTTAGACTAGACTCTTCGTAGCAGAATCGATGTCTGAGAATTCAAATGTAAAGCCTTGATCCATAAGCCGTGTCGGTACCACATAACGTCCGCATAGCAGTAACTCCGGGTCAGTTCTCACAATGAATCTAGCGCCCAATCGAACCGCAAAGGCGGGTGCAGGCAGTCCAACTGGATTCCCAACAGCAGTGCGCATTGAGCGCATGAAATTCCTTTGAGATACGGGATGAGGTGCACTTGCAACATATGTTCCAGAAAACTCTGGCTGCTCAATGGCAGCGAGGAAAATGCGATTCAGATCGTGTTCATGAATCCAACTCATACCTTGCTTGCCGCTGCCTACGCGGCCGCCTAGACCTAAACGAGTGAGCCACTTGAGCTTGGGAAATGGTCCGCCGTGTTTGCCAATCACAAATGACGTGCGCAGTACGACCGAACGCATTGTTTCGGGCAACCAAGCAGCGTGTTGGGCTTCCCATGCTTTTCCAACCGTTGGAGCAAGACCAAGACCAAACGGACTCGACTCATCGCATACCACATCTTCAGAATCACCGTAGATATGTGCTGTAGACATCTGAATCCACACCTTTGGAGGGGTCTGACAGGACTGCAGCGCTTTTCCGATGACCCGTGTAGCCTCTACACGCGATCGTAGGATGCGATCCTGATTCGCCGGAGTCTTTATGCAATCCACCGAACGACCAGCCAAGTTGACAACAGCAACGGCACCTTCTAAAGAGTCTGTCCAAGTATCAAGCGTCCGCGCATCCCATCGAACAAATTCCCCGGACATATGAGAGCGTTGTTCACCACGTGAGAGCACAACAACGAGATAGCCGCGTTCCTGGAGAAACGAGGTGAGCGATTGACCAACAAAGCCAGATCCGCCTGCAATGACAACTGTATTCGACATAGACACCCCGATTGTATTAACTTACCGCAACTTACGAATCATCTACAAACAAAAGGAATGATATGTCAGCCAACAAACACCCCATGAATGTAGCAGTTGTCAGTGTATTTGTAGCAGACCCAGCCAAGGCATTTAAATACTACACAGAGGTGCTTGGCTTTGAAGAGGTCATGTTCGCTCCGGAACAATATGTTGCTGTTGTAAAATCTCCACTAGACCCAAATGGTGTCACAATTTTGTTGGAGCCAACAGAACCGGGCGGCATTGAAGTAGCGAAAGTGTATAAAAAAGAATTGTACTCCATGGGCATTCCATGTATTACATTTGGATGCGTAGATATCGACAAAACACATGCCGAACTCGTGGAAAAAGGTGTAGTGTTTAAGCAAGAACCCGCAACCACGGAATATGGCAAACTAGCAATGTTCGATGACGACAATGGCAACTATATTCAACTATTCCAGTTGCCGTCATAGTTTTCGGATCACCCACACAGCACAATAGACTCGTTCTGACTTGCACTCAAGGGAACGAAATGCAATCTCACACCGAATAGTTCAGAAAAACAACAAAGGACAGACCGTTTGGTCTGTCCTTTGCACTACGGACTACTCGTATGGGAGTGTATGGAGTAGTGTCACTACAGTTTTACTTTGCAATAGTGATTTTCTGACTTGTGCGTCCTACTTCGTTTTCAATCATAACCGTATAGACACCATTTTGAAGCGTTGTCACATCTATGGTCGACGTTGATCCCTGCATGCTTGTTTTCAACCTAGTCCTACCGGCAACATCTATCACTTTAATCGATGCTTCGAGTGAATTGTCTGTTGTGATAGTGAGTTTTTCATGTGTTGGGTTCGGATACATGTGTACCTGCACATCCAACTCTTCAACATCTGTTAAACCGTCAATAAAACGAATACACTCTAGCATGTTTTCAGTAAAGCTAGGTATTGTCACAACATCGTGATTTGTAGCCTCAATTTTGCTAAAGAACCTACCGTTTTCGGCACGAAGATTATCGTTCATTTCTTCAATGAAATCTATATAGTATTCATCTTCCTCACCATATAGTACGCAGATTGGCAAGTCGCGTGCTCCGGTGAAGTCAAAAGGATTTGGCCACGGATACGCGAATTCATTGTTTGCGTCACCCATGCTTTGAATGGCTGGCGACAAGGCCACAATGCCCTTGATTTGACCAGCGTTTGTAAGTCCCCAATACAACGCTTCGCGACCACCATAGCTAAATCCGGCCAAGTAGATATCTGTATAAGACACATTGTATTGTTCAGAGATGAAGTAGATTGAAGCGCTCACGATGCTAATTTCGTTGCCATTGTATTCATCGTCGTGTTGATTGCCTTTACCATCTGGACAAACAAGAATAGCATTCTTTTGTCTAGCAGCATCAATCATCAGATCTCGGAAAAAAGAAGACGTCATACCAAAGCCGTGCAAACCGATGATGATGGGATACACGTGTTCTGGATCGTAGTCTTCAGGCACCCACACTGCAAATTCACGAGTTTCGCCATCAAAGGGTGAATATTCAATACTCTGATAGTATTCTATCGAGCCAGTCTGACCCGAGGTTTGGAAGCGCCAGTGCTGAGAGTATGGTTGCCACTCCCCTTCGCGCTGTGCTCGCACGCGCCAGAAGTACTCATGGTCGTGTTCGAGTGACAAATGAGCTTGTGTGCCTGAAACAAGTTCAGTTGCAACAACTGAATTAAACTCTGAATCTGAGCTGACTTCGAGTTCGTACTGCTCTGCATTGCTGATTCCTCGCCAAGAGAATGACATAACAGGAGCAACAGAGTTTCCATTGCGATCTGGATACTCGAGCGCCGGCACATTGTTGGCAACGCTTTCACCAGTGACATGTGTCCAACACAGCAACCAATCGTCTGCAAATTCCAGTGACGAGTAATAGTCGCCATAGCGTCCCACGCCTTCTTTATCGATGCGAAGCAGGTCACATCCAGCAGCATCCATTTCATTTAAAAGGTTTGAAACATCTGTATAGTCCGGATCTTGATCACCCAGAATTACAGCAACCGGAGTTACTTGAATATTCTCCCATTCAGGGTCATTGAGAGTCGAACCAGACGAACCAATAGCAATAGCTCCGGCAAACATACCCGGATTACCAAGACCGATGAGCATCGACCAATACCCACCTTCAACATAGCCCGTAATATACACGCGTTCGGTGTCTACGGCATAGTTCTGTAGAATCCACTGATACCCACCTGTGAGGGACGCAGCATCCCAGTAGCCGTTCTCGTCACCCGAAATCACAATAGCATCCAGTTTCTCTGTTGCCGGCTGCAGCATGTCGAGCATCGCCGTAGGGGACTGTCCAGCCGCATGCGCAGCCACAATCACGGGGTACGACTCGTGGTGATCATAATCTTCGGGAACATCAACTACAACTTGTCGTTGATTTCCACCTTCATCGTTAAAGTAAATTGCGAACCGACCCGTCTCCTGCGCAACAGTTGTGTATGCGCAGAAGAGGGTCAAGAGAGTAATAAGAGTTTTCATGAACTGACTCCTTGACTATATGAAAAGACAGCCGCAAGGTGTGTAATACAAGGAGTCTGCACTGCAAAATTGTTGTGAAATCCGCAGCACGTGTTACGAACGTTAGAGATAGTGGTTTGAGGGGGGAGGACTCACAGTGGCGAACTCAAACCTTCACGATTTTGTCAAGAAACTGGCAGATTGATGTCTTCTTTCGTCGAAACTTGTGCTGTAGTTTTGCACAATTTGTATCTTTCTCGAACTGTCAAACACTTCAATTGGTGAATGCTGTGAATCACTTGTACACTCTCATACTCGCATCACTGTTGCTATATACGATAGCTGGACAGGCCCAAGAATTTATCAAAACAGAAAAGATGTGGAGTTCCGACGGAGGTGCTACACATATGCTTGTTACGGATTGTGGGACAGTGTTTTTTACGTCTTATTCC
>JAUHYX010000244.1 GCA_030426285.1 bacterium | reverse complement strand
TAGAAGTAGAAACCAAGCGAGTGCGCATGATCATTCGCTTGGTTCTTTCTTTCTCAGATTTCCCTCCCTCAACCTCCCAGAATCACTATTCCTAGCGATTGAACATCATCTCGTATACAAGTACATCATCTCGTATACAAGTACATTTGTATGCACGCTACACACATCGATTCCAGTGTAGTGTTGTTTTGTTGTGCTGTGTAGCCGCTTTGCTGTTGCTCAACACTTCACGTAGTTCTCAACCAAGACAAGAATCACCAGGGCATCAAGAGTATTTGAATGCCTAGGCATTGCTATTCCCATGCTTAATTGCGCCCGTTAGCCTCTAGCATCATCATGTAGAGTTTGGCTAGTACTAGCGATTGAGGGAAGAGTTGTGCAAGGCTAAGTTGCGAACAGATAACTAAACTCAAGGGGAAATTGATGAAGTCTTTTTTTATGTCTACAATTGCACTGCTGTTCAGTGTTGTTGTTGCTTCAGCTAATCAGGGTTCCACAAGTGTTGATTCGCTCGTTAACACGGAATTCGCGCAGCAGAATGGAGTAGTGTTAGAGGTAACAATTGCGGATCGCATTTTGCGCCCGTGGCTGCTACAACACAGTCCATTTGAGGTGCTTAGTTATACTGGCAATAACAGTTATATGTGCTTCGTTCAGCCACGTGATTTCCCGAGATTAAACGACCTTAAAAGCTCAGTCGAGCTTCGATCTATTCGTAGTGAGACGAAAGTAGGAATTCCTGTGCAGGAGCAAACACGGCCGGATTATGCCGCTCGAGGAGGTGAACAGTTCCTCTTTGCAGTTCGCTACTACAAACCATTTAGCTTAGATGAAGTAGTATCAGCTCTACCTGACTTCAAGGACATGTACATCGAAAGAAGTTCTGACAAAACCAAAACTCTCTTTGTGGTGTGTACACATAAGCAAATAGAATTGCTTGCGGAGCATGAGGCTATTAGCGCTGTTGACTACGGTCCATCGCCGTATGAACACGGAAATCGCCCTAGTCGTGGTTCAGCCGGAGTGCCAGCTCTTTTTCATCTGGACGGTTTAGACGGAGAAGGAATTCTCGTAGGAGTCTGGGATGGTGGGGTTGGCGCCAATCACTATGACTACAAAGACCGCAGAAGTATTGAAGATATGTCCACGGATGTATCGTCGCATGCAACGCATGTAACTGGAACTGTGGCTGGCAATGGTCTTCTCAACGAGAGAGCAAAGGGTATGGCTCCAGCTGTCAACGTTCTTAGCTACGAGTGGACATACGATGACATTGAACGAGAAGAAGCTGTTGAATACACGGATATGTCGCTGTCAAACCAAAGCTACAGCTATTCTTACGATGATGTTGCTTGTGGAAGTAAGGGCGCATATCTCGATGTTTCAATACTGGATGATGAGTTGGCAAATGACTATACGTATTATCTACAAGTTTGGTCCGCAGGCAATTACGCAAGTGAGTGTAGTGACGGGTGGAATACCGTTCGACGTGGGCACCAAGTATCTAAGAACAACCTCACTGTAGCGAATGTAGCTGATGATTACTACCTGAGTGCTAGCAGTAGTCGCGGTCCAAGTGCAGACGGCAGGACCAAACCAGAGATAGCCGCAATTGGCTCCTACGTATATAGTACGTACCTATCCGATAGCTACCAGTATATGAGTGGTACTTCGATGGCGTCTCCTGTAGTGACAGGTACTCTTGCTCTGCTCAGCCAGTGGTATGTGGACGAGCACGATGACTTTCCGCGTTCAGACCTTTTAAAAGCTGTGGTGTGTAACACGGCTTTGGATATCAATAACGAACTCGTAGACTATCGCACAGGTTACGGTACCATTCAGTCACACCTAGCATTGCAGACTCTACAGAACGGCAACTATGATACTTCAGAGAATGTAGATGACGGAGATACAACGTCTTTTGATATCTCGGTAACTGATACGTCCGTACCACTCCGAGTCATGCTTGCATGGATAGATGTGCCAGGAACAGCATACGACACGAATTGTTTAGTGCAGGACCTCGATTTGATACTGAAATCGCCCAGTGGAGTTGTGTATCGTCCATGGATTCTCGATCCATCGAATCCTGATAACATTGCAGTTCGTGGTGTAGATACACGCAACAATATGGAGCAAGTAACAGTTGCTCCCTCGGAGACTGGAACTTGGGAAGTCTTGGTGATTGGAACAGATGTTCCTATGGGGGCACAAGACTTTGTCGTGACATGGTTCTTTGATACACAAAGAATGGAACTGTTGTCATTGCAAGGTGGGGAAGAAACAAGCAATACTTGGGAATACCTGTACTTTGACAATGGGTCAAGTACTGACTCAACACACTTAGATTTTAGTTTCGACGGTGGAACTACTTGGGTCCCAAATGACTACTCATTGCCTGCAGAAGAAAAATACTTTGCGTTTATTCCATCGCAAAATTGGCCAAAGTACCGAGTAAGAGTTCGCAATTCGGCTGACACATCGTCATCTACGACTGATGTTATTTTTCGTCATGACATTGATGCTCCCACCGTTCAGCAGGCTAGCAGCACTTCTGCAGTGATATCTTGGAACTCACCAGAAGCCATTGAGGGCTCGGTGACTATATCAATTTCGACAGCTGGTGAATGGATTAGTTCAACCACTCAAGAGACTACGTCAACAGTTGTCAGCGGGTTTGAACCGGACGTTGAGGCCTTGATCAAAGTGGGATTTGCTGGTATTAGTGGAAAAGAATACCGAACAGCTATAGCCTATCACGTTCCTTATATCGAGTATGAGCTCTCAGGAAGAACACAGCTACTTGATAGCACACATGTAGGGGGTATTTATCTGGAATTTGAGAAGTCGGATGACGCCAATGTCGTATACTCGACCACCAGCTCCGTTACCAATGGTTCTTACAGCCTAACTGTGGAAGCTCCGGCAACATACGTTCTCACAGTTGTTTCTTCTAATTTCACCGGTACACTGAATCAAGGAGAAGTTGTTGAAGTTACGAGCAACACTGCGTTTGACGTAACGCTAACTGCAGGTCAAAACGATCGGGTCAATCTCAACTCATATTCTGCTTATCAGGAACCAGCTGCGTACACAGAGCTTAGTGCTGTTGGTTCCTTACTCAATGCAGATGATGGGTACACTACATTGCAATTGCCATTCTCGTTTCCATTTCGCAATGCACAATTCGATACGGTCCATGTTTGTTCTAATGGATTCTTAAAGTTTGGAACTCCAAGCAATTCATTGCAAAATAATCTAGCGTACGGGTTGTCCGACGTTGTTGCGCCTTTGTGGGACGATTTGGTATGCTACTCCAATAGTTCGCAAGTGTCTTATCATACGTGGCCGGATAGTGTGATAATTCAATTCAAGGACGCGTACAGATACAGCTACTCATCTTCCAAGTTGAACTTCCAGGTGACACTACACTCAAATGGACGCATCGTATTCAGTTATGGTGAACTACTCAATGTGTCGTACATCAATGCTTCCATTGGACTCTCGGGTTATTACAATGACGGCGCAGGAGACTTCATTGCGAAATCTGGCTACAATTCCTTTGCAGATCAAATTGAATACTATCAAATAGATACCACGGGTCTGCCGAACTCTAGAATTGTATATAATCGACTAGGTGGCAACGCAGCAACTCTTGCGTTGAACGATCCGGTTGCTGGCGGTCAGGTATTGCGCGGTAACAACCCATTTTCTTGGTCGGTTGTCTCGGGTTTGCCGGCAAAATGTGAGTTTGAAGTTCGCAGTACAACAACGAGTAGCGTGACGCTAAGTAGTCGACAGTTGCTGATGCCGGAAGTTGAAGTTATTGAAGACTTGAATGCCGCAGGTTGGGCGTCGGTTGGCTCTGCAGTGTGGCGAGTGCGCCCTTATGTGCTCGACAGCGGCTGGCAAGATTGGACAGATTGGCGCCAAGTACACATCGCTGATCCAATCAAGCAAATCACAGTCAAGGCACCGATGCGGGGAATGACAGAACAGGGAAATCACAAGCAGGTAGCAGCAACAATTGAACTGCGGCGCGGGGATACTCTTAGCACTTCTCAACTTGTGACACGTCAAGCAGGTGTGTATGCACCGAATGGCGAGCTTTCGGTCGATATGAAATCCCTTAACACCGTCCTCGCCGACTCTGCTGAAAACCTTTGGGTTGTCGTGCGCAAGCCTGGACACTTACCTGTCGCGTTTGCATCGCAAGTCTCAATTGCAGCCAACGGAGAACCGGTGTATCTAGATTTCTCTGAATCACAAAGTGCTGTGCACAACGGTAGTGAAGTCATGGTTCAAGAAGGCAACCTGTGGGTTGTGCGCGGTGGTGATCTCAACGGTGACAACAATGTGACATCAGGCGATCTTAACGCCGTGCTACGCCAGAGTTTTGGGAAATATAATCCCGGCGAAGTACCGGAAGAATAAGCAACTACAATACTGAATAAGAATAAAGAATCATATACAATCAATTGGAACTGAGAATCACATGAATCATGTTCTCAAGGTCATTACACTGACCTGCTTTCTCTTTGCTGCAACTTGCGAAGTACAAGCTTTCGACTTTCCGTTTATTGACAATGTAGAGGATACGACACAGTCGCGCAGCGATTGGTATCACGACGCACCAGATTTTGATATCGTAGAATACAGCGATGCGTATTCGGGAGACTTTGTATGGAAACGAGCGAATTCATCAGGATGGTCGGACCTTGAGCTCAAAGACACTGTCTCGTTGTTTGGAGTGCAGCACGCGAAATTGAGTGTGCATGCCAAAGGGAGCAA
>JAUHYX010000010.1 GCA_030426285.1 bacterium | reverse complement strand
AGCAGCATCCATGCAAGCCATTGTATCTAATCCTGGCTTGGTTGGCAATGTGACACCAAGCTTGCTCTGGATATTGTCGAATATTGCTTGTTTGAGCACTGGAGTCACTCCAACAGATCCAACTCCCTGCACATTTGAATGTCCACGCAATGGTGATAGTCCGGCGTTTTTACGTCCAATCATTCCACGAAGCAACGCTAGAGCAGCTATTGCTTCAACATTCTCACAGCCGTTTTGATGGTGCGTAATTCCCATCGCCCAGCAAAACACTGCGTTCTTGGCTTGAATATACACATTTGCAATCTCGGTGATTTGAGAACGAAGCAGACCTGAAGAGGCTTCGATATCTTCCCAAGTTGTCGCTTGTACTTTTTCTACAAACGGCTCGAATCCAGTTGTATGTGCATCAATAAAATGTTGATCCTGAGCTCCTTGTTCCAATACAATTTTCGCCACACCGTAGATCCATGCCAAGTCACCATTGATGCGCGGTTGGTAGTAATGACTAGCCACATCGTCACCACCTTTTACCATGCTCGACACCATGCTCGGGATTGCGAATTTAACGAGTCCACCTTCTTTGAGAGGGTTGACAACTACAACGTTTCCGCCGCGGCGACGACACAAAACTAATTCTCGAACAAACCGCGGGTGATTGCTCGCAGGATTGGCACCAATGACGAAGATGGTGTCGGCACCAGCAATATCTGCCAATTCAACTGTTGCTGTGCCAGTGCCAATTGATGATGCGAGTCCTACACCAGAGGCTTGGTGACAGTAAAACGAGCAGTTGTTGACATTGTTTGTACCATATGTGCGGGCCATTAAGTGCAAAATAAATGCTGCCTCGTTGGAACTCCTTCCAGAGCTGTAGAAAAATGTACGATCAGGCTCAGTTTCTCGAAACCGATCAACTACTCGTTCAAGAGCTTTCTCCCACGAAACAGGTGTATAGTGCGTATCACCTGCGGCCTTCATAAGTGGTGTGTTGAGACGTCCTAAACGCTCCATGTTGCGACCGCTCAGCGTAGCAATTTCTGCAATGCATGTCTTCGCAAAAAACTCTGGTTGGATCGGAGATTGCAAGTCAGAGAGTTGCGCCTGAATGCTTTTTTTACATACTTCCGGCCAGTGACCTTCCTCGTTGCGCATGCCTCCAGCTTGTCCGCCCATTCCTAACGCACATGTTTTGCAGGCATTCTTTGAGTTTAATGTGTCCCACAACTTCTTGGGGCCGGTTTCCAAACTCGTAGCTAATGTGTACTTGATTGCTCGTATGCCACCGCCTTTCATACTTCCTCCTCGTGTAGGTGATGACATCTCACCCATTCAGCTGTTCCATCTTGATAAAACTCATGCTTCCAAATTGGCACGCGGCGTTTTATCTGTTCAATAACTGCACGGCATGCTGAAAACGCTTCAGAACGATGTGGTGATGCGGCTGCAATAGCAACGGCCGTTTCACCTGGATACAACTCACCAAATCGATGCGCAGCTGAAATTCGTTCTACCTTGTACTGCTCCGAGCACTCTTGTAGTATTCTTTCTAATTCTGCTTGAGCTAACCCTGGAGCACATTCATATACAAGTTTTTCAACACCTCTGCCGTTGTGGTGATTGCGTACTGTGCCGGAAAAGGTGACGATTCCGCCACATGCGACATCCTCTACTTCGCCGATACATGTACCCGCACTGATTCTCTCAGATGTAATTCTAGCAAGTAACACTTCAACCTCCTGAAACCGGCGGAATCACAAGTACATGGTCTCCATCGGCTACAATATCGTTGTCGGTGACATATGTGTTGTCAATAGCAAATTGCAAGGACCACTTTTTTAACCCGGGGTGCTGTGTCAACAAAGTGTTGCGAACATCCGATATCCGCGAGCCAGCTATTTCTAATGAAATGTGCTGCTCGCCTACTTCTTCACGCGCCATTGCGAATAGTTCAATTGCTACCGTCATAACCAACCAAATTCATGTACTAAAACTGTTTGCCCAACATTCATACTAGTTTGAGAAGGAACATGCACATATCCGATGGAATTCGACACACCGGATAGCATGTGGCTACCTTGCCCTCGTGTGGGTGCAACCATGCCTTCCATTGTTGGCGATACACGTACAAATTCATCTCGTAGTGCCGTGTTGGCAATTGCTTTTGACAGCATTGCAAAACGCGACGAACCACCGTGTTCCATGCCAGCGAGGTTGTGCAAGAGAGGGCGCACATACACTTCAAAACACATTATTGCACTTACGGGATTGCCGGGAAGCCCCACAAACACGCAAGATTCTTTCCTCGCCACAAACATTGGCTTACCTGGTTTTTGCTTCACTTTCCAAAACACTGGTTCGAATCCAGCATCAGCACTCGCTTCAAGAACATGGTCGTGGTCGCCAACGGAAACGCCCCCAGAACACAGCACGACGTCAGCCTCTCTTTGTGCAGCAACAAATGTCTGTACATGACTCTGAATATCATCTTGCACTTGATAAACAGATGCAATGGTACCACCAGCCTGTTCAACACATGCTATCAACATGTCGGCATTCGAATTGCGAATCTGTCCTTCTATTGGCTGTTCACCAACCGCAACCAGTTCGCTGCCGGTTGTCACAATTGCAACTCGCGGACGACTACCAACTTCAACGGATGTGTAACCTTGGCTCGCCAATATACCAACATCAGCAGGCGAGAGTGCTTTGCCCGGTCGCAACAGCACATCGCCTTTCTTCCACTCTTCTCCGTTGCGTCGAATATTCTTGTGAGCAAGAACATCTGCTGTAATTGTCAATGTATTGCCGCGAACACGTGTATCTTCCTTTCGAACAACAGTAAAACACACCTCCGGTACTTCTGCACCGGTAGAAATCTTTATAGCCTGCTCGTGCTGCAACTCACCTTCGAATGGAGATCCAGCTGAACTCTCGCCAACAATCTCAAACTGCTGCCCTTTGCGAACAAGCGCCCCATCCTGTAGCCAAACTGCAAAGCCATCCATTGCACTGTTGTCAAACAATGGAGAATTACTTTCTGCGTGCACTTCCTGACGCAACACTCTCCCAACTGCATGTTGCAATGTCACGAGTTCCGATGGCAATAGCGTGTACAGTTTCTGCATCTCACGTTTAGCCTCTACGACCGATAGTAAGGTTTTCAAGGGTGACCTCCGCCCCACATCATCGGAAATGCGTGTAGTACCCCCGGGAATAATGCGTGAAGACATTCCACGACGCCTCGGCTACTTCCCGGCAAATTGATGATGATACACTCACCGCGCACGCCTACAACTTGACGACTCAACATTGAATACGGAGTCCGCGCCAAACCATGTGTGCGCATGGCTTCGGCTATGCCCGGAAGCTCCCGTTCAATCACTGACGCTGTGACATCTGGAGTGATATCTCGTGGCCCCAAACCGGTACCGCCAGTTGTAAATACCAGCTGATACTTCTTGTCGTCTGCAAGCCCAGTCAGCCTTGCTTCGATATAGTCATGCTCATCTGGCAAAACTTCATAACAGTCGACCGACACTGGATGTTTTTCCAGAAATCGTTTGATAATTTGTCCTGATTTGTCTTCGCGCTTTCCTTCAAACGTCGAATCTGAAATCACTAGCACTGCAGTTTTTAACGGTCGACTAAACGAATCCGTATAGTCGCTTTTGCCGCCTTTTTTGGAGACAAGACCGACATCGCCAAAAGTGATATTGCTTTGAATTGGTTTCAGCATATCAACCATGTTGAGCAGAGCAACACTCACGGCTGTGATAGCTTCCATTTCTACACCGGTTTTCCACACGGTGCGAACTTCGGCAGTTACTTCGATAACGCCCATACGGATTTCAAATGAGATGTCGGCATAATCAACGGGTAAGGAATGGCAAAACACGAGCAAATCACTGCACTTCTTGGCTGCGAGAATACCTGCTGAGCGCGCCGTTGCAAGCACATCGCCTTTGGGAACGTCGTTGGCGCGAACCTTCTCGATAGTTGTCTGATCGGCATATAGGACGCCGCGGGCTTTTGCGGTGCGCAATGTGGATCGCTTTTGTGAAACATCAACCATGAGACTCATCCTTGCCTAAAAAGTTCAACACGCTCATACTAACAATTCCTGCCACAACACCTACAGCTAAGTTTTGTGAAATCCCACCCACGACCACCGTGAATAGCAATACAATCCAATCGCGTTTGTGTTGCAATCTGCCGACAAACGACACCATTCTTGCTGCGTCTGCTAGTAGCAATGCCACAAAAATAACGATTGGAATGCCAAGCAACACATCAATGACACCAAAACCTGCAAAAAAAGCACAGCCCATGTACACAATTCCCAAACCTGCAGTGCTTTTGTACGAGGATGCGCCCCCTTGCAAATGGGCAGCAATGCCACCGGAACCGTGGCAGGTTGGAAAACAGCCAATGATTGGCAACACCAAGCCCATAAATCCTATATTCGAGGCCAATTGGATGGAAGTTGGCCCGCTGCTTACTTCAAAGTCCTTGTACGTTTGTTCTGCCGCAAAAACCGCATTGGCCAGAGTAAGCGGGAGCTGCGATACAATGAGCATGAGCACGTGATCCCAGCGAATCAGTGCCCAACTGCTCCACCACATATCCGGTACACCTGCGCTGGCGAAAGCCTCTTGGGACGAACCGCCTACCAGTGAATAAGACAGTCCGAAGATAAGGAGACCAAGGACCAAGACAGCCCGAATGCGTTCAAACAAGAACAAAGACGCGGCTATGACACCGACAAAGACAACTGTCCACACCTCGTAGTCGGGCTCGGAATTCAGTAGTGTAAATCCGTATTCTTGGAAAATTGAAATGCCCACCAAGCCAAGACCAATACCTGTTAGCGCTTGTATGCCGCGTACTATTCCAGCCGACAACCAGAGTTGAATCTTCTGCAGAATGGTTGTTTTCGACAGTGCAACTAACACTGCGCCAAACAACAATCCGGCTGCAGCAAGAGTTGGCATTGTGATGTTGAGAGCCGCAGTCATGACAAGCATCGATTTCAGGGGCTGAACTGAAACTGGAACCTTGAAGTGCCATGAGGACCAAACATACGCAGCTCCCCAGCCAAATAGAAGAATCGCGGCGTCAAAACCGGAGTTGGCAAGCACAAACAACAGCGGTATGGTCATGCCAATGTCGGCGCAGGCACCTGAAATTTCTCTAGAAATAGACACGTGTTTATCCGCCGATAGAAATCATGCTTTCTGGAACAAATGAACTAGCTGCAGCAGATTCGGCCACAAAACCGTTTTCTGGTTTGTCGAGAACAGCTCGAGCCAAGCGATGTGCTATCTCAGAATCAGAAACGTCATTATCACGCAACCAACTGCGAATGTCTGTGTCGTGCCGAGAATATAGGCACAGACGCAATTGTCCGGTTGCACTAATGCGAATTCTATTGCAGTCTGAACAGAATGTTCTTGAGCGGGAATTGATAACACCAACACTTCCTTGCCAGCTTTTGGCATGTAGCATCTCCGCAGTAGCGCCTGCCTGCCGCGGTTTAGCTTGCAACTCGGGCCAAGCTACGCGCAGCCATTGACGTATTTCTGAGCCTGAAGCCATGCCGGCATGCACGTCTTGACGACTCGTTGAACCATCGAATTTCATCTTCTCAATAAAGCGCACTTGTAGTCGGTGGCGCTTGGCTAATTCTGCGAGCTCTATGACATGTTGCTGCTCTTGAGAATTGGCGATAACGGCGTTTAGGCGAATAGGAATGTTGCACTCAAGTGCCGCTTGTAAAGACTTCAACACAGATGGCAGCTCATCGCGTCGTGTTTTTCGGGCGTAAACTTCTCTGTCTAAGCTATCCAGGCTCACATTCAATCGCATTCTATTCTCACTTATGGTGCCGAGATGCCGTTGCAACAACACGCCATTTGTGGTCATTGACAACTCGAGGTCATTGTGCCTTCCAAGCATTGAGATCAGCTCATCAATTCCTTTGCGCACCAGCGGCTCACCACCTGTCAAGCGCACATGCTTGATACCTTGCTTGCGCAAAATTCCCACGAGTCTGTCAATTTCTTCGAACGTGAGCAATTCCTTTCTTGGAACATGCGCTACACCTTCTTCAGGCATACAGTACGTGCATCGCAAATTGCAGTAGTCGGTCACGGAAAGCCGTACATAAGTAATGTTGCGATCAAAAGCATCAACAAGTGCTGGATACGGTATGCTGTTGTTTGTATTCAAGGAAGTTGTTGAAAATCTTGCCTAGTGTTGATATTTGCAAAACTCGGTGCCCATTCTTCTGGTAAACGGACATCAAGAGCGTTGTTGTGTTCGTGTAGACGACGAAAGGACATTACACTTGCATCTGTTTTGCTGAACACTTCTGCATAGTACATGCACAATGCGTAATGTTGGTGGATACAGCTAACATATGCTGGGAGTCTGTGGCTTCGCGCTATGAACTCCTTGAGCACGGTAGTTGTGACGAGCGGCATGTCGACTGGCAATACGAGCACCACACCTTGCAACTCGAGACAAATATCTCGCAGTGCCGGTATGGGACCCGCAAAGTCTTTTTTGTCAGGACGCAACAATACCCCTGTAGGCACCGCTTCAGAATATGTGTGGGCTTCGGAGCAAGAGACGATCACATGTGATGTGAGCTGCAGAGCATGGGAGCAGGCTCTTTCGAGCAGCGTGCGTCCTTCGTACACGGCAAGTGCTTTGTTGCCTTGAAAGCGCTTGCTCTGGCCACCGGCGAGCACAATGACAGTATCTATCGGCTCTCGATGCATCAAAATAGTACGATGGAAAATTCATCTCGCATGACACCGACAGCTACATTGCGAGCTCGACTAAACAGCAACAGTACTTCGTTTTCCTCAACAAAAGTCTTGTTGGCACTGCAGATTTCATTCGTGGTTGGATGTATCCTGCCAAAATCAGACGAATTGTTCCACATCAGGTTTCCGCGATGTCGGAACAGTACGGTGTAGTCAAAACCCATGGGCGGCGCAAGCGTATGTACTTTCATTTGCGCTCCGCTCGACATGTCGGCGTAACCAACTGCAAGCGTCCTCGCATCTGCCAACACAACTACCTGTGAATCTGCATACCAAGAAGTTGGCACGAATCCTCGCAAATCTTCAGGAAACACGAATCGGTGTTGCAGCCAAAGCACGGAATCTTGAGTGGCAGTGACAAGCGGTTGCTGGTCATGAAACAACACGAGTGAATCTGAAGTCACCCAGCCAAAGCCTTGTGAACGAGGATCAACAATACTCAACCGTCCTTGCACTTTCGGAACGACACTGTTTTTCTCAACCTCATACAATCCAGTCTGCAAGGCCAACACAGTAGTTGAGTCAGTCTTGAATATCTGAGGCAGACCCTGTACTTCACCAAAAAGCGGCGGTACTCGTACCGAAAAAGTGTGTAGCTGCACGGCTGTATCAGATGAGGAGGTGAGGTCTTGCGAAACAACAATTCTCTCAGTTCTTTGATCGTCGTGCTGCGTCATGTGAGCGGCAATGGCATGCTCGTCATGTGTCTGTCCAAACACCGTAGATTTCGCCAAATTGGAAGCGGTCATGTGAAGTAATCGATAGTCTCCATCTGCATAGAACGTATTTCGCAATGATGTTTGGTAGGGAATATCTCGAAAGGCAATGCTGGCATTGTGTATCCCAAACAAACTCGTTGCATACAGATACATGTCCAGAGCACTATTCTCCAACTGCAATTCTTTAGCATGCCTGTTCACAAATGAAGAGTCTACACCAAAGACAATTTCTCGAGTGAGCTCTTGCACGGATTTGCTACTGCGCACGAGTGTATTTGTTTCTGGGGAGCACAACAAGGCCTCGTCTTTCAGACCAATAACAATGTCGCCTTCCATCTCACGTATCCAGTGTATTTCGAGGGCATCTTCGATGCGCGAGGGCAGTTGGATTGTGCGATAGTCATTTGAAGTTTTTTCAAATGCGCGAATTTGTACCCCGTCCGACACGGTTGCGAAAAAAGTGTAGTTCGCACTTTCGAAGAGTGCATACTCATTGAATTCTACATACCATGTTTCCGCAACAGTCTTTTTAGCGATGTTCACCAGCACAGTTGAGTCGGCAAAGCGCACCGCCACATAGTTATTAATTCGCGGAAAACCCGATTGCGACAATTCCATGGAGATGAGGTCCATGTCTAAAAACGCATCTTCAAGTTTTAGGCCGCCGAGTGGAACAAGTGCAAGTTCCTCCCCGGTTGAGATGTCAACAAGAACGAGTTCGGAATCCCTGCCGAGCACAACTGTATTTGAGTCGGCAAAATGAACCCCATATTGATAGTCGTACCCCGGAAATTGCATTTGCCACTGCACAGTTGAAGCGGCTAAGTTGACACATGCAAAATTGTAGTCCTCCAGCGCGACAACAGCAAATACTTCATCTGGTGACAACGCTGCCGATTGCACACGTTTGTCGAACTCGACCCGTCGCTCATCACACTGAGCGCTGAGAGTATTCGAAAGGACAAAAAATACCAGCCACTCACACAAATATTGCATACTCACTCTTTCCAAAGTTTAGCTTTGTTGATATACTGTTGAATAATGCTAAGCCGACGCAGTAGGTCAGTCTTTTTGCCCTGTACCTCTGCACGTTGCGCCTTGCCCAAACCATGAATGGCGCGAATCAGACCATGTTTATAGTACTCCCACTTACCAATAAACTCACTAGGTTGATGCCGCCAGCGCTGTGAGAATCCGAACATGAGATTTGCTTCCGTACACTCACCAACCCACTTTTTATTGGTACAAACCATGATTTCGTACCAGACGCCTGCCTCTTCGACAAGCTCTTCGCGCATGCTCCATCCGTGTTCGATCAAGAACTGTCTCAGTTCCCGTTCCTTATTGTTGGGTTGCAACACCATACACGTGAGATCTTGCAGTTTGGACTGTTCCCGCTGAAGAATATCGCGAATAGCAATCCCGCCCAAACCAGAAATACTCAAACATGTAAAGTTGTGGTGTAGCAGAGGCTGCAACCCATCACCGCGAAGAGCAGAAACTTGAAGACACCGCTGTTCAAGCTCTTGCAAGCGTTCAAATGGACCTGGATTGATATCGGCAGCAAACACCTGTGGACACTGCCCACTAACAGCAAGAAATTCTGGCAAGAGTCCGTGATCAGAGCCAATATCAGCAACAATACTACCGCGCGGAATTGCACGTGCCATTGCTTGTAATCGAAGTGAAAGTTGTGGTGGAGTGTGTACCATAGTGAGGCGCAATTTCGTCAATTTCTCGTTGTTGATGAAATAAGAACGAACAACGAGGACTTCCTTTTTCGTACCTTTGTAGCATGTTTGATCTCTCATTCACAACTGGGGTTTTGGTTGTACTCGCTGGATTTTCAGCGGGATTTATAAACACACTTGCCGGTAGCGGTTCACTAATCACACTCCCATTGTTGATGTTTGCTGGGCTCCCAGCTCCAGTTGCGAACGGCACCAACCGCATTAGCATTTTGCTTCAGACCATCAGCGGAACGCTCACCTTTAAGAAAAACAACTTGCTCGACTGGCGCTTTGGGCTTTCACTTGCTTGGCCTACACTACCGGGCAGTTTAGTAGGCGCATATATTGCCGCTCAATTGGGTGTGCAAGGTATGCAAACTGCTGTCGGTGCCTTGATGGCCATTATGTTTGTGCTCCTGGTAGCAAAACCAAACTGGTTCAATGGCAAAGAACGACCGTTTACACTGCGCAAAGGATCTAAAACCCTCACAATTGTCATGTTCATACTTGGCATTTATGGCGGCTTTCTCAATGCCGGGATTGGCCTGTTTCTGCTAGCGGCAATTGTCAGTCTCACCGACGTAGACATCATGCGTGCCAATGCCCTCAAAATCTTTACCGTTATGCTGTACATGCCAATTGCGCTCGTTACATTCTTTGTGCATGACTTAGTAAATATTTGGGTGGGATTGTTGTTATCACTGGGCTCGGTGATCGGTGCATGGTCGGCAGTTCACGCTGGGATAAAATTTGGACAGGGGTTTATACGTTGGCTATTGCTTGTGGTTGTTTTTGTGAGTGCAGTGAAGTTCACTGGTCTCTATGATGTGGTTATGGAAGTGACGCCATGGGCAATGAACAAGTAACGTATCGGTCGATTCTAAAAATTTGGTCTCCAATGGCGGCAACGTGGTTGATGATGGCTATTGAAGGACCGCTTTTGGTGGCTGTAATCGCACGCCTTGCCGATCCTGAAATGAATCTTGCCGCATTTCGAGTCGCGTTCTCATTTGCTTTGTTCATCGAAGCACCAGTGATTATGTTGCTGTCAGCTGGTACAGCACTCGTCAAGTCCTCAGAATCATTCGCCAAGTTGTTCAAGTTCGGCAACATTATGATAGGTGCGGTCACGCTCTTTGGCGGTTTCCTCCTGATTCCACCCGTGTTTAATGTTCTAGCAGTAAGTGTGATGGATCTGCCAACAGACATTGAACAATTGGCCCATCAAGCACTGTTTGCACTGTGGTTGTGGCCTGCAGCAGTTGGGTACCGACGCATGTATCAAGGCGTTATGATCCGTTTCGGACAAACGATGCCTATCGCCTATGGGACTGTGCTGAGATTTCTTACAATTGGTGTCGTGGCATTTGGATTGAAAGCGTGGACGCAATTAGACGGTTCGCTTGTGGCGACACTGTCTATGTCCGTTGCTGTCTTTGTTGAGGCTATTGCTTCACGGGTCATGGCAATTCCGACATTGCGCAAGCTAGAGGGTATCACGCCAACTCAAGATTGCCGCGAAATGTCTACTCGCTCTATTTGGGAGTTCTACCGCCCGCTTGCACTTATGACCATGATTGCTCTTGGCATTCACCCACTGATTAATGGTGTGATTGGATATGCGCATCTGCCCGTTGCTTCACTGGCTGTTTTACCTGCTGTTGACGGGCTTACATTCATGTTTCGGGCACTCGGGCTGAGCTACCAAGAGGTTGCGATTGCTTTGTTTGACAAGGGGCAGGAAGCGGTACAGAAACTCACGAAGTTTGCTATTTGGCTTGGTGTCTGCGCGTCGGCAGGGTTAGCAATTGTAGCTTTTACGCCTCTTTACGATATCTGGTTCAGCAGTGTATACAAACTCACGCCGGAACTGACTGAGTTTTCAAAGTTGCCACTTCAGCTCTTAGTGTTGCTGCCATTGCTCAGCGTAATTCTCTCATACCAGCGCGCAATTTACGTCAACAATCGCGACACGGGACCGATCACATGGGCTACAGTTTTTGAAGCGGCATCTATTGTAGTCGTCATAGGCGGTGTTGCAATGTTCACATCTATAAGTGGTGCTATAGCTACTTCAGTGGCACTACTGGGTGGACGTTTACTCGCGAATATCTATTTGGGAAGGCCAGCGGTGAAGCACATGGCATAGTCGAACATTACGCTTCTACTTCTACCCAATCGCCATGCTCACGAATGAGTTGTTCAAGTGCGTCAACTGCTTCGGCAGAGGCAATGTTCTTGCGAACAACTTCTTGTCCTTTGTACAGCGTAATTTTACCCGGTCCTGTTCCAACATAACCATAGTCAGCATCGGCCATTTCTCCGGGGCCATTCACGATGCATCCCATGACGCCAATTTTCAAGCCTTTCAAGTGTCCAGTTTTTGCACGAATCTTGGCAGTAGTTTCTTGCAAGTCAAACAGGGTTCGACCGCAGGATGGGCATGCGATGTATTCGGTTTTGGTGATGCGCAAACGCGCGGCTTGCAGAATCCCAAATGCAATACGTCGTAACGTTGCTGAAGGCAGATGCTCACTTCTGAGCCACAAGCCATCCCCTAGGCCATCCAAGAATAAGCCGCCTACATCTGCAGCGGCTTCCAAGGCGAACTCATCGCTGTTCTGGGATGTAGTTGACCATTCAAACACCACCGGCAATTTGATGGCGCGATTGCTCAATAGCAGCACTGCCGCCCGCATATCTTGCATATAGTTGGCGCGATCGGCACGCAGAATCAGAACACCATTTTTGATGTGGGTTACTTCATCGAGATGTTCAACGAGCTCACTGGTTGTTAGTCGAATTGCCGAGGCATGATTGCCAGCGCGTTCGAGTCCAAGTTTGCGCAACAACAAGTCGCCAGATCGAAGGTTGAGATCGGATCGAGAACTCAACACAGCACATGAAGTTGGTACTTGATCGGCATGCTCGGCGTCTGTGACGACTTCACTGTCAGCGGTATATACAATGTCAACAGCTTGATCATCCGAAGCCCAATTTTCTCCGTCAACACGCTTGTAGCCCAAATCCGCAAAACTTTCAGTGGCACCCAACTCTCCCAACACCCGCGGAGCAATTGGGGCACCTATGCCGGCGGCGAGATGAACATTCCGCCGCGAGAATCCAAATGGGTCGTACAGCTCAGTATCTACTTCTTCAACCCTTTGGGTTCGCGTCTTTTCAATATGTCGGACCAAACTTTGCGCCACGGGTATTTCTCGAATTGCATCTTCAGTTAACGAGACGCGAATGGTATCACCGAGACCATCGTTGAGGAGGGCGCCAATACCTACGGCAGATTTTATACGTCCATCCTCTCCATCCCCGGCTTCTGTAACGCCCAAATGCAATGGATAATCCCATCCCATGTCCATCATGCGCGCAGCCAACAGGCGGTATGCATGTACCATCACTTGTGTATTGGATGCTTTCATCGAGAACACAAAATTGTGATAACCTTCATCGCGCGCAATCCGAGCAAATTCGAATGCAGACTCAACCATTCCTTCGGCGGTGTCACCGTAACGAGACAAAATGCGGTCTGAGAGCGAGCCGTGGTTGGTACCGATGCGCATTGCTGTGCCTTCTTCGCGACAGATGTGCACTAACGGTGTAAATTTTTCTCTTATGCGATCTAGTTCTGCTCGATACGCATCGTCGGTGTACTCATGGGATTCAAACTTCTTTTTGTCGGCATAATTGCCGGGATTAATGCGCACCTTTTCAACAATACGCGCTGCTATCTCAGCGGCATTTGGTGTAAAATGGATATCTGCAACAAGGGGAGTATTGAAGCCCGCTGCACGAAACTGTCGCTTGATTTCACGTAGATTTTCGGCATCCTTTTTACTCGGAGCTGTTAGCCTGATAAGTTCACATCCAGCCTCTGCTAAAGCAATGCATTCGCGCACGCTCGCTTCGGTATTCAATGTATCGGCTGTGGTCATACTCTGAATTCGAATGGGGTTTGCCCCACCGATTCCAACCTCGCCAACATTCACTTCACGCGTCTGCCAGCGCTGAGGCTCAAACAAATCCAGACAAAACTTAGCGTTGTTCAACGACATGCTGCTCTTCCTCAATTACACCTGCGCCTAAACAAAAATCGTTGTGGTACAAGACTGCGTATTGACCAGGCGCTATGCCCTGATCTTGTTGATCCAAAACAATATAAGCTCGGTTGCCTTCAAGCATGCGCACATTGGCATTGTAGAAGTTCGGACCGTGACGCAATTTCACTTTTAGATTGTATGTTCCATCGGCTTGAACAGCATCTGCATACATTTCAGGTGCCGTATTGATATGTACATTCTCAACAGTCAATTCTTCGCGAGACTCTTCTTGATATACATCGCCATGTGCTACAAGCAGAGTGTTGGTTTCGTGCTCCTTGCGCACAACAAACCACGGACCACCACTAAGGCCCAAGCCTTGACGCTGACCGAGAGTGTGAAACCAAAACCCCTTGTGTGTTCCGAGTTGCTTGCCAGTTGCTATATCAACAATTGGACCTTCGAGTTCACCTAAATGATGCTTCACAAATTCTCGGTACGGTATTTTTCCCAAAAAGCAGATGCCCTGGCTGTCCTTACGCGCCTTATTCGGCAGATCGAACCCTTCTGCAAGTTCGCGTACTTGCTTTTTTGTGTAAGTGCCAATCGGAAAAAGCGCTCTGTTGAGTTGCTTCTGTGATAGAAAACTCAAAAAGTATGTTTGGTCTTTTATTGGGTCAGGAGCCGTGCACAGAACGGCATGTCCATTCACGGATTCCACACGCGCATAGTGACCAGAAGCTACCTTGTCGTATGTGTCGTCGATGTGGTCGAAAAACGCTCCGTATTTGATGCGCTGATTACACCAGATATCTGGACTAGGAGTTCTACCGCGCTTCAGTTCTTCAATTGCAGAGTCTACAACTCGATTGAGATATTCTGTTTGCAGAGAAACGACTTTGAGTGGAACTCCAATTTGGTCGCACACTTCGCGTGCATATGCGAGGTCCTCTTCCCACGGACAATCTCCTAGGTAGGCCAATTCGTCTTCAAGCCAAATTTTCAGGTAGAACGCAGTGAGGTCATGCCCTTGTTCGTGGAGCAATCTCAGAGCCACCGAGCTGTCGACACCACCCGAAAGCAATACTGCAATTTTCACTGTTCTACCTCGCTGTGAAAACGGTTAAAACGCCACTAGATCTTTAAGCTTGGCGGCGATAGATTCTTCGTTTGGAACGACGACCTTCATCAAGCCGGGATTGTATGGCACTGGAACATCAGGTGTCGCCAATCGCATAACTGGCGCATCGAGCGATGTAAATGCTTCGTCGGAAACTGCGCTCACAACGTCACCACCTAATCCGGCGGTATACGTGTCTTCGTGCACTACAAGGCAACGACCAGTTTTGCGGACACTCTTGAGAACGGTCTCTTTGTCCCAAGGCACCATTGTGCGCAAATCGACTATTTCACAGCTAATTCCGGCTTTCTTTGCGGCTTTCTCAGCGAGATGCACCATGGCACCCCATGCTACGATTGTGGCATCAGTACCCTCTTGTACGACTTCGGCCTGGCCGAATTCCAACACATATTCATCGCCCGGCCATGGGGAACGTCCTGGCGAGGTATCCAGCAGCGCTCTGTGTTCAAGAAACACAACTGGGTCATTACCTCGAAGCGCTGTTCTCAGCAACCCTGCTGCGTCGCGCGCATTGCGAGGCATGGCGACTTTCCAGCCCGGTAGGTGGCTGAAAATGGCTTCCCCACTAACACTGTGCCATGGGTCACCGGTCATTTTAGAATAACCACATGGAATGCGAACGACAAGCGGTGCAGCAAAACGATTGTTCGTGCGCCAGCGAATTGTACCGCAATCTGAAATTTGTTCATGAGCCGGATCGGCGTACTTGCGGAATTGGATTTCTGGAACTGGCATCAAACCAGCTTGTGCCATTCCAACGGCACGTCCAATAATAGCTTCTTCACTCAGCGATGTATCAAACACGCGGTCGGCACCCATCTTGACCTGCAGGTCAACTGTTGCTCCGTGAACTCCGCCCTTCACTCCAACGTCTTCGCCAAACACCAGAACACGCTGCGATTTGTTCATCTCGGTTTCTAATGTGCGCTTGACAGATTCAACAAGATTGAGACGTCGCTTTTCAGTTTCTTTGATTTCGGTTGTACCGCTAGACACACCAGCATTTTCGGCAGCAGCACCGCCAACAGTTTGCACAACACCCTCAAACATAATGTGTTGTTTTGCCGTAGCTGGGTCTGGCTGCGCATCTTTTAGAGCCGTTTCCAATGCATCGCGCACTTCGGCTTCAACTTCTTTCTCAGTTGCTTCCCAGTCTTTGGCTGTCAAATATTTTTTTGCAGACATATATGTTTTCAGAGTCTGCAACGGATCACGAGCTTCTTCAGACTTGCGTTCATCATCCGTCTTGTACGACTGATTGTCCGCACCAGAATGACCACACAAACGCGGTACGCGCATACGCAACAACACTGGGCCTTTGCCATTGCGAGCATGGCTCACAGAGTCATGAATCCCCTGTTGCGCCTCTTCTGGGTCAGTGCCGTCGATGTCCAAAATCTTCAATCCTTTGAAGGCAGCGAGGTTGTCCGCAATATTGCCACCTGGTGTTTGAAATCGACTTGGAACGCTGATTCCGTAACCATTGTCCTCGATAAAAAACACCATTGGAAGCGTTTGCGTAGTTGCAACATTGAGGGCCGCCCAGAAGCCATTTGTAGCTGTAGAGCCATCGCCACCCAAAGCCACGGCAACAGCGCCCTTCCAATCTTTTTCCTTCATTACAGTTGAGCGATACACAGCTGCTTGTGCCCATCCCAAGGCCGGCGTGTATTGGGCACCAACGTCTCCGGAGGTTGGCAATACAGTTACACCTTTACGTGGCGGCATATTGTGAACAACACCGATATCTCGACCACCGTTGATACTCTGTGCCGTACCCATTGGGCTTGCAAATCCTTCAACCAATGAGAGACCTGCTTCTAGCACAAATGGACGAGAGCGATAATACACAGTTGCTGCATCGTGGCCGTGGTTCAGTTCTCGACCTAGCAAAACCTGAATAAGTTCGTGTCCGCGTGAAGAAAATTGATACGTTATTTTACCTGCTGGTACCAATTCTTGCTCTTCTATCATGTCCATGAAGCGCGAGCGCATGCAACTGCGCACCACATCTATCCAGTCTTGCTTTTTCATGCTCATGTCCGTGTATGTCCTCAAAAGTGTGTAAACCACCAATGTACAGCCTGCAAAACTACGGCTATTCGTATTTAAATCATAGCACGAGGTAGTTGTCGATACACAACCACTGTTTTTGGCTGATATCCCCCAGTTTCGGGTCAATGTTGTGGTCACTTCCCCGCCAAGCTCGTTGTTAATCAAGAGCGTACTACTATACGGTGCAATCGAATTTATGGCACGGAGATTGTAGGTTTCACTGCGAGGTGAACAACATGGCCAAGAAACGGCGGTCTGTGCTGCCCCGAGCGGTGGCACTCACATATGATAGAGAGAGTGAACGCGCTCCTCATGTGTCTGCTCGCGGCCAAGGCTTGCTCGCCAAGAAGATTATGGAAGTGGCCGAGAACAGGGATATTCCTATTCGGCACGACCCCGATCTGTTGGAACTGTTAGACGCAGTGGAAGTCATGGATGAGATTCCTTCGGAGCTGTATGATGCAGTGGCTGAGATCTTGGCTTTCATCTACAGATTGAATGACAATGCCCGCGAGAAAGAAACGGGAGAAACAGGAGACACAGATGCTCAAGGAAATATACACGGCGGCGATGGGGATGATACCCCAGCAAACCAAGCTTGAAGTCACGGCTTCAAACATGGCCAATGCAAAAACCACTGGTTTTAAAGCTGAAGGTGTGTTTCAGCGTCAGCTCATCGAGGCCAAGAACAACCTGAACAATGTGCCAGGAGATGTTGAGCAGGAAGATGCTATGTCTACATACTACACCGACTATTCAAATGGCGGTTTAGAAAAGACAGGCAACAAGCTCGATTTAGCTCTAGGAGATGCTGGCTTCTTTGTGCTGCGTACTTCTGAAGGCAAGGAGGTTTTGACACGAGCTGGCAATTTCATGCTCTCCGAATCTGGAGTTGTGACTTCGGCCGATGGCAGCATGTTGATGACCGATTCTGGCCCCCTCGCTGTCAATGACGCTGCTGGTATAGACTACTATGCAAACCCCGAAAAGCCTGTAGAAATCAAGATCACAGAGGCTGGTGAGGTGTTTGTGAATAGCAATCAACTTGGAAAGTTGTTGGTTGTTTCGGTAGACGATCCTCAAAAATTGGTTCGCCTCTCTGGCTCGGCATTCGAATTGGCAGAAAACAGCAATACGGTGCAGCTCTCGGAAAAGGACATTACCGTGAAGCAGGGGTATCTAGAGAAGTCAAATGTCAATGTGATAGAAGAAATGGTCAACATGATTGGCCTGCAACGCAACTTTGAGTACGGACAGAAAGTGATTCAAACCAATGACCGTACGCTCGATAAATCTATGGACATCGGAAGGGTTGTGTAAGCGGATGAACGGACGTAAACACCTAATACTTGGATAGAATAGTATGGACAAGACACTTTTAACGGCAGCTTCGGGGCTCACTGCTCAGCAACGATATGTTGAGATTATCTCGAACAACCTTGCCAACGTCAACACAACCGGATTCAAAAAAGTACGCCCTGAGTTTCAGGACCTGTTGTATGAGAATTTGCGTCCACTAGGTGCAACCCGCCAATCTGGAGCAGAACCAACAAGTGAAGTTCAGATCGGTAGCGGTACCGAAGTAACAGGCACTGCAAGGCACTTCCACCAAGGTGACTTGTCGCAGACAAATAATCCGCTTGACATGGCTATTAATGGTGAGGGTTTCTTTGCAATTAGACGCCCAGACAACACACTCGCCTATTCACGTGACGGATCGTTCAAATTGGACGTCAACGGACAAATTGTCACGGATCAGGGCTACATTCTCGAACCCGGTTTGAGCATTCCGGATGACGCAATAGAAGTGTTGTTGTCGCGCGACGGCGTGTTGACGTATAAGTCAACAGACAGAGAGAGCCAAATTCTCGGACAAATCGAACTGGCGCGTTTCACAAATCCAGGCGGACTGCGAGCAATCGGAGACAACCTATTTGTTGAGACTACGGCATCTGGCTCAGCCTTTTTCGAGACTCCCGGTTCCAACAACACTGGCGAAACCATTCAAGCCCATCTCGAAGACTCGAACGTAGATCTCGTTGAGGAAATGGTGGGAATGATTATGGCTCAACGCGCCTATGAATTGAATTCAAAGAGCGTCAAGACAGCCGATGAAATGTTACAAACAGCATCAAACCTAAAGAGATAACTAGTTGAAATTCTTAGCAGTTATAGCATTTGTTTTGTGTGCGCCCTTGCACATTGTGTTGGCCGGATCAACTTTTTCTGGTGAGCGATTGGCACAGGCAGCCAAACAACAACTGGCCGCAGTTCTGGAGCCCGACGCTGAGTTGTTGTTGCAACAAGCTGTAGCGGATGTAGAGTTTGAACACGACGGCATTCGCGCGGCGATTCAATTGCCAACATCGTCAGTTGTATCATTTGCAACGGTTGCCATTCAGTTTTCGCATGCAGGATCAATTATTAGAACAATAGAAATACCGTTTTCTGTGATTCGATATGTAGATGTTGTGGTGGCTGCAAGAGATTTGCGACAAGGGCAAACACTACAAGCACAGGACCTACAAGTACAGCGCGTCCGCAGAGTTCGTGCTGAACAAAGTTCTGCCAAGTTGTCGCACTACATCGGTTACAAACTCAGACATAATATTCAGAAAGACGACGAAATTACCAATCGGTCAATTATCACAGGCAACGGAGTTACTCGCGGTCAGCCGGTCACAATTGTTGTGAGCAGTGGCGCTATCGAGGTTCGAGCTCGTGGTAGAGCATTGGAAGACGGTGAACCTGGAGACTATATCCGTGCTGTGCGCGCTGGTACCCGAACACCGCTCACAGTTCAGGTCATCGATGCAGGTAGGGTATCAATTACAACGGAGCTAGCAACGCGATGAAAACGACAAAGATAGTTTGCTTGACGCTTATCGGTGTGAGTCTCTCCCTCCCACTCTCAGCCCAAAATGGTCAGATGAGTGACAATATTCGCCGTTCGTTGTTCTCTGATCAACGGGCGTTCTCAGTTGGAGACGCAGTCAACATTCTGATAGTTGAAGAGACAACTGCGGATGCACAAGCTGGAACGAGTAACAGCCGCGAAACATCGTTAGGTGGATCGCTTGGCTTGAATACCGGCAGTGCAACAAATATGGATGTTGGCGTTGGTACCTCCAACGATTTTTCAGGCTCTGGGTCAACCTCCCGTCAAATGGTTTTCCGTGCACGTTTCAGCGCTACTATCGTTGGGCAAGACTCACTCGGCAACTTCATTGTTGAGGGCACGAGAACAACCAAAATCAATGGTGAAGAACAAAAAATTACGCTGAGAGGCACTATACGAATGTCTGATATCAGCAAAGACAACACCGTGTATTCCTACAACATTTCCAACCTCGTGTTGGTGTATGAAGGTGACGGCACGGTGACTGAAGCACAAGAACCAGGGTTGATAACCAAATTTTTGAGGATGCTGTTCTAATGAAAAGAAGAAGCCTACATCTTGTCTCCTCTCTTCTTAGATCGATCTCAGTTTCAGTTCTTCTATGGACTGTTTGTGTTGTAAACGCCGATGCAGCACGCGTAAAAGATATAGCGCGAATAGAGGGTGCGAAGGGCATCCAAGTGATTGGATATGGCTTGGTGACAGGTCTCAAACAAACCGGCGACAGCCCAAGTGCCACATTCACTGTACAGTCCGTAAGTTCAATGCTAAAAAGATTTGGGGTCTCTGTTCCCCAAGTAAATCTCAAAGTGCGGAATGTGGCCGCAGTAATGGTCACAGCTACAATTCCATCGTACTACAAGCCTGGATCAACATACGACATTCAAGTATCGAGCATGGGTGATGCGCGTTCACTGCAAGGCGGCATTCTTCTGATGACGCCGCTCTCAGGACCGGATGGTACCGTGTTTGGACTCGCTCAAGGACCAATGACTGTGGGCGGATACGACCTGCGCTCAAATGGAACACAAGTAGCCAAGAACTCGGTGTGTTCTGGGCGAATCCCCAATGGAGGCATGCTCGAAAGACCAATCCCAGGCTCATTGTCAAGTGATGGAACACTGCGTATTCAACTCAATGATCCAGACTTCACTACTGCACGTCGCCTAGCCGACGTAATCAATGGAACAAACGGTCTTGAGAACACAGCCACTGCCCTTGACCCCGCAACTGTGATTGTGCAGCTAGCCTCTACCGAACCGGACGATATCGTGACAACAATTTCAACAATCGAACAGTTGGATGTGACGCATGATTCGCGCGCTCGCGTTGTGATTAACGAACGCACAGGCACTGTGGTTGTTGGCGGTCAAGTATCCCTCCTCCCTTGCGTTATCGCACACGGAGGCTTGGAGATCAAGGTTGACACCCAAGAAGAGGTCAGTCAACCCAATCCATTTACTATCGCCCAACCAGAAAGAACACGCAATTCGAATATCAGCGCTGCAGAAGAATGGGCACCGGCCACCGTGATTAATGGTACTTCCACAGTGCAAGAAATGGCAAATGCGCTCAACTCGCTCAATGTGACACCGCGCGACCTTATATCAATTTTTCAAGCACTTAAAGAGAGCGGCGCCCTTCAAGCTGAGCTCATAATTCAATAATCGTATGAATCCGATTGACACATCCTCGTTCTCGCTACAGAATGGACTCATTGACGAGTTGCAGCGCCGCGCAAACGGAGCCAGGTCGACTCAACAAGCCCAAGATGGTCTTCCACCCGAACAACACCGCGAGGTGAAAAAAGCTGCCGAAGGGTTTGAGTCCATGTTCGTGCACATGATGCTCAAAGAAATGCGCAAAAACATCCAACAGTCCGACGAAAGCAAAGGGCAAACATTTGGTGCCGACACATTGGGCGGATATGCAGATTTGCAACTAGCAGACTCGCTGTCTCAGAACAATGCGCTCGGTATTGCTGGTATGGTGTACAAAGAGCTTTCTGGAGGTTTTGACATGCCAAATTCCGTGAGAACAGAGTCCCTTCAAACACAAACAACATCCACCCCACACTCTATACAAGACATGATTTCTACACTGCGATCTACAGCTCAATCTGCTGCAACAGAATCCACAGGCTTTGGTTCGTTTTTCGACACCGTAAAAGAACGCCTACGACCTTTTGAATCGAGCATTCAATCGGCTGCAAAACAATTTGGTCTGGATACATCTTTGATCAAGGGCGTCATTGCTGCTGAAAGTGCAGGCCGCTCTCATGCTGAATCAGCAGCTGGTGCGAAAGGACTTATGCAGCTCATGGATGCCACTGCAACGGATATGGGGGTCATCGACTCTTTTGATGCAGAAGAAAACATTCAGGGAGGCTCGAGATATCTCAGTTCAATGTTGTCACAGTTCGATGGTGACGTTGATTTGGCGCTGGCAGCCTACAATGCCGGACCTGGCAATGTGAACAAATACGGTGGAATTCCTCCCTTTGAAGAAACCAAAAACTACATTTCAAGTGTCAAGCGCTACTCAAATGTCTTTGATATTCTCGAGAAAAACAGTCTGATGTGACACTCTCCCTTTAGTTAGCAAGCATCTTGCCGATACTACATTGAGCATGGATGCAGCAAAACATATCAACAATCTGATGGTCTGTCTCGAACGACATGTCCTTCTGCTCACTGATCTGGTTCAACAGGCCAACAATATGCAACAGGCCTTAACGACGATGGACCACGACCTGCTTGTCGCCTCAACCGAACAACAAGGAAAACTCACTTCAGAGATAAAGCGAACGGAAATGCAGCGCTGCCGCGAAGTAGCGCGTCTAACCGGTCAGTCAATATCAGTAGTGAAACATGTGCCTCTCTCAACAGTGGCAAGTGTTCTTGAGCAATCTGATGCTCAAAAGCTCGGTGAATATGGAGACAAGCTGCGAGATCTTTCGCAAAAATTTGTATTGCTGCATCGCGTGAATAGGATACTGACCGAGCGCTCGCGAAAATTTGCGCAAGAAACACTTCGCGTGCTCACGAATGACGGTCAACCATTGTACAATGTAACGATGTAGAACCAAACACAGCGTTCACTGCATTGCAACCAGGATGGTCTTATGGCAGTTTTTAATGCGCTGGAGATTGGAAAACGAGGCCTCACCGCTCAGCGAATTGGCCTTGATGCCACGTCCAGTAACATAGCAAATGTTAACACCGAAGGGTATACCCGCAAGTCGCCTGTACTTGTGGAGACATCCCCCCTACCCCAGAATGGAATTCTCATTGGATCCGGCGTCGCGGTAGATCGCATGGCCCAAGTGCGTTTTGAGTTTCTCGATAGAGAGATTCGCAAAGTAGAAACCACCCTCGCGGGGCAAAATTCGGACCTTGAAATCGTGCAACGTGTAGAGGCATTGTTGTCGGAAAACTCCGACTTTGCACTCGACACTAGCATTCGCAATTTTTTCTCTGCTTGGAATGACTTGTCCCTGAGACCAGAAAATTTGGACAAACGCAAGTTGGTGACCGCAGAAGCCCAAACTCTTACGGCACATTTCAACCGCATTGGCAATGATATCGTCAATCTTCGCACCGATGTCCGTTCTCGTCTCGACCTCGCAGTCAATGAAGTAAATAGGCTCGTAGAAGAGGTAACAGAGCTCAATCAAAAGGTGATTATTGCCACCTCTCAAGGTGATGCAAGTGGTGGAGCATTTGCGGACCAACGCAGCGTTGCCATCGAGAAGATTGCAGCATACGGCGACCTCAATGTGACTGTGAATTCAGACAATGTTGCTATCGTGAGTCTGGCTGGCACTTCGGTTGTAACTGGAGGTACAGCCGGCGTACTTGAAGCGAGAGAATCGATAGACGAGGTCACTGGCGAGCGAACGGTCCGCATTGTACAAGTGAACCAAAGAGGTGATGCAATCTCTGAATTGCGTCCTCGTGGTGGGCGCTTCGAAAGTATGGTGCGGCACTTCAATGAAACGCTCGACAATGTTGACTCCTCTGGAAACCTCAGTGTTGCAAAGGATGTCGACACTCTAGCTGAAGCAGTTGTTACTAATGTCAACGACCTACATGCAACTGGTTACGGTCTCGACGATACCGGATCAGCGCCTCCTGGCCGTTCATTCTTTACTCCAGCAGCCGTAGGTGAACCCATTACCGCCGCAAGCATGAGTGTTTCTAGCGACATTCTTGGTTCGCCGCGCGATATTGCCACAGCAGCTACAAGTGGAGCACCGGGTAATAATGAGATTGCTCAAGCGATTGCCGATTTGCAGACTGCGCAGGACTTTTTGGACGATCTCACAATTCAGGAAGCGTACTCGAGTATTGTCACCGACATTGGTGTGCAAGGTAGCAATGCAGCAAACGGCCTTAAAACCACTAGCCTCATCAAAGATCAGTTGTTCTCACAACGTCAAGCGGTAACGGGAGTATCGCTCGATGAAGAGGCCATTAATCTGATAAAGTTTCAGCGTGCATTTCAGGCTAGTGCGCGTGTCATAAACACATCAAATGAAATGCTAGAATCAATAGTGAATTTGGGTAGATAATATGCGCGTTACACTGAACTCAGCAATATCGACATACCTCCTTAACCTCAATGAATTGCGAAGCAACCAAGAACGAGCACAGCAAGAGTTGACGACCGGATTAAAAGTGACGTCACCGACAGACGATCCGCGCCTGATCAATGAAATCAAACGATTAAAAAGCACGATTGGTCGCAATGAGGAGTACTCTAAAAACCTCTACAATGCCCTTACGGACACAGAGGTGATCGAAGACACGCTCGCAAATTTTGCCGATACGCTGAACCAAGCGCGGAACATCATGTACGATGCTGCAAACCCAACACATGGAGACAAATTGAGCACCCTCGGTGAGAACATTCGCTTGGTGCTTGAAGACATGGTCAAAATCGCCAATTCTGAGTATGACGGAAGATATACGTTCTCAGGCACACTGACCACGCGCAGTTCTATTCAACCGACTGGCGTCGAAACGAATCAGCTACCATTTGAGCTCGTTGAAGACCCAGATGCCGTTGGCGACTACAATGCAAACGGCCTCTCTATTCGCTACAAAGGAAACTTTGAAGCTCGCAATGTCACCACAAGTTCAACCACAAACGAACGCGTAAACACAATTCCGTCTGATGCGTTTGGAACAGGTGCTACCGAGGTCTTTGAGCAGCTCATTGATGCCTATAATTTGGTGACGTATAATGCAGATGGTTCAGTGAGATCTCAAACTGACAATCTCACTGACACAGAAACAGAGACTCTGCACGGGCTGATATCTGATGTCAGCGGTTCGATGGATACAGTAAATTCTGAGATCGGCAGGCTCGGCGGCGTGGTTGTTCGCATGAGCACATTGGTAGAGCAAGTGAACTTTGAGAACACCAAATTGCGCGAATTGCTCTCTCTTCGCGAAGATGCCGATGTTGTTGAATCGGCCATGGATCTAAAGAAAAGTGAAACTGCTCTGAATGCCGCCTTACAGACGGGTGCTTCGGTAATACCGCAGTCACTTCTTGACTTTATCAGGTAACACAGATAAATTTGACGCAATGAAAAGCAGCACCATAATCGGTCTTATAGTTGGCTTCGGGTCAATTTTCGGGGCATACCTTCTAGAAGATGGAGAATTCAGTTCACTGTTTCTCATTTCACCCATGCTCATTGTGTTCGGAGGAACTCTCGCAGCGGCTATAATTGGTACGTCGTTGGAGCAGGTTTCTAAGATCCCGCAATACATGTCTGTGGCAACATTTCCCAGGCGTGAGAATCTCAATGACATTATTGACATCGTGGTTAGGTTTAGTGCTCTTGCTCGCAAAAACGGTATTATTTCAATCGAACGCAGACTCAAAGAGGTCGAGCATCCATTCTTGCGCAAGATTTTTCAACTAGCCATTGATGGTGCTGATCCTGAAAGCCTGCGCGCATCGGCTGAAACGGAACTTGCTTTCATTTCCGCTCGCCACCAAGCCAACATTCGCCTTTTTACGAAGATGGGTGGCTACTCCCCCACTATGGGTATTATTGGTACGGTGATGGGTTTGATTTCAACATTGGCGGCAGCTGGCAGCGATCCCAATGAGCTCATCCACCATATAGCAACTGCATTTATCGCCACAATGTGGGGTATTTTGATGGCCAACCTCGTTTGGTTGCCAGTGGCTGACAAATTGCAAACTCTGCACAACGAAGAACTCGTGACACTCAAGGTCATTATCGAAGGTGCATGTGATGTACAAACAGGCGAGTCTCCTATCGTGATTCGTTCAAAACTTGCCGCAGCTATGCCAATTGCAGAACAAGAAGCGTTTCTCAACGAACCTATCCCAAGTATCTCAACTCCGGTGAGAAACAGGCCGGCTTAACTCTTGATACTTGCTTTTTGACAAAAAGTTTGTAGTTTCCTCACGCCCCCGAACCTGCTACCATTCTGAATTTTTATTGGCTCAATACTATATTCCACGTTTTGTGATGAGGTACCACAATGAAACGTTTGTTTCTCGTTCTTTTGATGTTGGCGATGACGCCATTGAGTTCAAAGGCACAGACTGTAGATGACTTCTTTGGCGACATGAACAACAGTGGTCGCGACTTCTGGTTCAGTTTTCCGGCATGTTACGACCAAGGTGGCTCCAGTGACAATTCTTGCAGAGTGTATGTATACTCACCAGTTGAGCAAGACATCACTCTCGAAATTCCGGGAAGAGGCATTCTCGAAGTAAAAACTGCCGAGGCACAGTCTGTGGTAGAATTCAAATTGGGGCCTGCACTCGCCCAAGCTTATACCAAGTTGCCCAACCAAGACCCACCAGTAGATCAAAAGTGGATCGGTGCTGCTATAAATGTGCGCGCAGAAACGCCTGTCTGCCTACAAGGTGTTACGCGTTTCAATTATACATCTGATGGCTTTACGGCCTTACCAACACATGCTTTGGGCTTGGAATACGTGGTATCAAGTTATGCGGACATGTCGGGAATGTATGCAGGATTGCGATTGCCGTCTGAGTTGTGCATTGTGGCCGTTGAGGACAACACAACTGTTCAGTTTACTTTGGGTGGCAATAGTGTCACGCAAACTGCAGGAGGGTTAACACCAGGCCAAACCGCTGTGATTGTACTGAACAAGGGAGATGTGTATGCCGTGTCTACAATTACAGATGAAGGCGACCTATCCGGAAGTAAAGTTGTTGCAAACAAGCCCATCGGAATTGTTTCGGGCAACCAATGTGCAAATATTCCTACAGTAATGCGTTGGTGTGACTATATCGTTGAGATGCAAAGCCCAGTTGAAGTTTGGGGAACAGAATACCATGTCACCAAAATGCACGGTCGCAAAAAGAACTCTATGATCAAAGTGTACGCTAAGGAAGACAACACAACGGTATATCGCAATGGTGAAGTAATTGGTACTTTAGATGCTATGCCAGGTGTTGAAGATGTTTCTTTTCTTCATATGCGAGTGGCAAGCGGAGACGCTGAACACTATACCATCAGTGCTGACAAACCTATTTACGTCACACAGTTTAATCCTGGGCAAGAAGACGATAATGTCGTGTCAGATCCTTTCCAACTAGACCTTTACAGTACTCAGCAGTACGGTAAAATTGCCGCGTTCGCCACTCCAGGTATCAGTGGCAATGGCTTTTCTTCGAACTACGTGAATTTGACGTTCCAAAGCACAAATGGATCGATTCCGGCAGACTTAGAATTTGGTATAGTGAACTCAAATTCTGTGGACTGGGAACCTGTTGCTGATGCGTTTAACTCACTACCGGGAGAAGCAATCGGAACTGACGGAGTCTGGTGGGTCAAAGAGGTGCTATTGCCCGGCGATGGCGTATATGCATTTCGCTGTGAAACAGATTTTGGGGCTGTATCGTACGGATTCAGCAACTACGACTCATATGCATTTCCAACAGTGGTCGGCACAACGTGGCAGGGTACCGATGACAACAACGCACCAGAGTATACAATACTCTCTCAAACCGCGGATGAATTTCAATTGGAAATTTCAGACAATGGGGCTGCGGGGCTAGCCTTTG
>JAUHYX010000009.1 GCA_030426285.1 bacterium | reverse complement strand
TCAAGTCGAGACTAAACTGAGTATTGCGTTCATTGTCAATTCTCATTCCCATACTGATTCTCTGTGTACCTCCTTGCTTCAGTCGAACCTGCACAACAATACTGTCGCTATTGTTATCTAGCTGCGCAATTTTGATACTGGCATCTGAGAACAAATCTGAAGCAATGAGGTTGCGCCACGAAAGCATTGCGTCATCGATGTTGAACGTTGCACCCGTAGTGAATTTGAGTTCTCTCTCAATGAGCGGTCTCTGTATGTGTACTGAGTCAACAATCTCAATTGAGTGGATGTACACTTTAGAATACGTAACAACCAGAGTGCCATCAGCATGCAAGTGAGTGTACAACTTCCCTAATGAATTATTCGACGTGACAGCTGCTCTACTCAGTTTTGCAGATAATGTACGCAGACGGTGCGGAGGTAGGCGCAAGCCTTCAACGTCTCTAGCTATCTGTTCGAGTTTCTGAGAAAGTTCTGCATCCTGGCACTGAACACGAATATTTTTTACTGTTAGGTACTGCGTAGCGGCGGCTCCCAATGACAACTTGCGTTTGAGTGCTGGCAAGGCTTGCCGAGCGGCCTTTCTTCCCTCCTCAATGATTTCCGGAATGCGGTCGAAATCTGTAGATGTGTACTGCGCGAGATTTGGTGTGACTAAGACATCGCACTTTTTCAGACTCTCATCAGAAAAGCGCTTCATGAGAATTGATATAGCCTGGTCTGCAACATTCCAAGGCGTGTTGAGTTCGTTGGCCGTATGCAATGGCGAGGTTGTATTCACTCCAACCACAATGTCAGAATACAATTCACGTGCTGCAATCTCAGGTACATTTGCGAGCAACCCTCCATCTATGAGGATCATTGAATCGCGTTCCAATGGTGCGAATTGCAGCGGAATAGTGCTCGAAGCACGCATGGCAGAAGCGAGGTTGCCAGACTTCAGTACGACAAGGTCGCCCTTGATAAGATCCGTAGCAACGGCTCGAAATGGAATTCCTAGGCTGTCAAAATTTCCATATGCATGAAATGGAGCGCGCCAAACGAGCTCATTCAATAATTCTGAAATTCGGTACCCAGATGCAGCAGATTCAGGGACCACGAAATCAAACTTGTTAAAGTGCAGCGTAATGAGAGATCTGTCTTCTTCGAATTTCTGGTTGAGATACTGGTCAGTTCTTCGGAGACCATCATTAATGGACAGAAGTGCACTCCAATTCTGCGCCGACATGATTGAGTCCAACTCCTTTGGCGTGTAACCTGCGGCGTACAATCCACCGACTATGGCTCCAATGCTCGTGCCTGCTATACCACTGATGTGAATGCCTTCTTCCTCGAGAACTTCGAGCACACCAATCTGTGCAAAACCGCGTGCGCCGCCTCCGCTCAGTGCCAAGGAAACAGACTCGTTGTTTGTGGAGAGCAAGCAAGAGCTACAGGCCAAGAATAGGGAAACGAATGTGAGGCTAAATCTCATTCTCAGACACCTCAGGAATAGGGGAGAGGGTCTTTGTGCCCTGCGCGCTCAAATCCGCGCAAACGAAGAGCGCATGAGTCGCACTCGCCGCAGGCAACCGCACTGTTTTGATAGCAGCTCCACGTCAAGTGTAGCGGCGCACCCAGCGCAATTCCTGTTTTCACTATCTCCTCCTTAGTCATGTAAAGAAGAGGAGTGCTGATAAGCAGTGGTTTATCCAAAGCCGTACCAGTACGAATTGTTTGCTCAAAAGCTCTAAAGAACTCTTCGCGGCAGTCTGGGTAACCAGAACCATCTTCTTGCACAGCACCAATAGTGATGAGGTCCGCTTTCAAAACTTCGGCCCAGCTTGTGGCCATTGCCAAAATATTTGCGTTGCGAAACGGCACATATGAGGTTGGTATCTCATCGGAATCAAGATCTGCCTTGGCCACATCCATATCCATGTCGGTAAGGCTGCTACCACCAATGACCTGAAGGTGTTGCGTGTCTATCTCTAGACGCTGTGAGATGTGGAAATGATCACAAACGTCTCTGAATGCCTGGGTTTCACGTTCTTGAGTTCGTTGACCATAATTGAGGTGCAGCGCAGCAACTGTGTAGCCTTGATCGAGCATCATCGCTGCGCACACAGTGGAGTCCATGCCTCCGCTCATAAGGACTACCGCCAGCTTCACGACAGTTCCTGCGTTTTGTTAAAGGCATCTGTTTTGCGCTCGGATTCTTCCTGGCGCCATGCTTCTATTCGAGCGTGATTGCCACTCAGGAGTACTTCTGGAACCGATAGGCCGCGGTACTCTGCCGGTTTTGTGTACCACGGACAGTCGAGTAGGTCGGTTTGATACGAGTCATGTAAAACTGACTCTGGGTCATTAGTGGCCTTTGGAAGCAGTCGCACGATAGAATCAGCCAAGACTATAGCAGGGAGCTCACCGCCAGTAAGTACAAATTGCCCAAGTGAGATTTCTCGCGTAACGAGGTTGTCGCGAATACGCTGATCTATGCCTTTGTAGTGTCCGGCCAACAACACGATGTGCTGCTTCATAGATAGTTGGTTGCACATTGTCTGTGTCAGCGTTGGAGCATCGGGGGTCATAAACACCACTTCGTCCGGCGTATGCTCTTTCGTTATTTCATCCATACACTCAAATACTGGTTCACACTTGAGTATCATGCCAGCTCCACCCCCAAAAGGAGTATCGTCAACATGTCGATACGGTCCAACCCCGTAGTCTTGCAAGTTGTGGATATGGTATTCTACTGCATCGCGCTCCCTTGCCTTCTTCAGAATGCTTGTGTCGAGAACCGCCTCAATGATATTGGGCTGGCATGTGATAAAGTCAATTCTCATGTACAGCAACTCCAATCTGATCTAGCCCTTCGGGCAGCGTTACATGCACGAGTCGATTCTCAATATCAACTTCGGTCACAAATTCAGGAATAGCCGGTACCGGGTATTCCGCCTGAGTATTTGCAACCACCCAAGCATCGTATGTCGGTAGATTCCAAATATCTACAATGTGGCCCAATGAGTTGCCGCTCTTCTCATCAATCACTTCGCAGCCAATCAACTCATCGTCAAACCATTCCTCTTCACGTTCTCGCCTCAACACTTCCTCTTGTAAAAAGAGGCCTTTGTCGAACAGGTCTCGAACGCTCTCGCGCGAGGAAAATTCGGTTAAGCGAATAATTGCGGAAGTTGCTTTTACATTGCAACTTGCGACGGTGTATTGTTTGGTAAAGTTGGTTGAAAAACCGATGTGTACATGGTCGCCTGGGGACAAGGGGGGGAGGGACTCCATGAGCGGACCGACGACAAATGAGCCGTCGGTGCCACGAGTCTTTTTAATCTTTCCAACAAATCGTAATGTGCTCATAATGGGGTTGACGAAAACCGAGACACTACAGTTTAATCTTTATCACGATTCCTAAGCAAAAGCTTTGATAAGGCGCTTGGCGATAATCTTGACAGCCGACAAGTACGACTCCATGCGTTTGTACACATTCTCAGCCTTGAACTTCGCGTCTGGGAGTTTTGTTTCAACATCGTAGATATAGGCATTTATAAAAACTTTGTCGTACTTCACATTGAAAACTCCAGTTACGACTTTATCTACGCCGAGAATCTCTACTGCCTTCCACATATCTGATTCGTATTGATCATTATTTGGATCGAGGTTCAGATCTGCGAGCACAAATTCGACTTCCTCTACCGGAACGAGTTCGTAACCGTCTGCCATCTCCATTTCGGAAAACATGACAGATAGAGAATCGGACAACCCGTAGCTCATTTGTAAATACTCGAGGTTGCCGCCTTTGTTCTTGAAAGGGAGCACAGCGATTTTAACTTGAGCGATACTAGCTGACGTCGCCATCAAACCAGCAACAATCAATGCTGAAACAAAAGCTTTCATGTATTATCTCCGGAATGGGATTCGACAAATTTTTGGGCTTCAACAAAGGCATCCATCAGCTTGCTCTCCATTGGTTGGATACGTTCCCAATCTTCCTTCTTAACGAGCTCCATAAGTTCAATGCCCATTTCCGCAATGTGATCTAGGCCGAACTGAAAGCACGTTCCCTTAAGAGTGTGACCCAACCGATACATGTCATCGGTGTTCTTATCTGCCATGTAGGGCCCGAACTTCTCCTTGATCTGCTGCTGCCAATCCTCTACGAATTCAGGTAGGAATTCGAGAATTATCGGGTCGCTGGGCATCTTCATTATGTTACTCCAACTGAATTCTGAGTGGATGAGCTAGCCGCATACACAATCGCGTACGAACTACAAGCCGGAAAAGATACCAAGAAATGAGGGTATCGACAACCAGAAAACCGTGGACTAAACTTGTGTTTTCAGTATTTCAAGCAGTTTAAATCAATTTAATTGCGATAAATTCCTAGAATATTCGTAATTTCATGATTCTTTTCTGTATTCAATACGGAATGTGGAAAACCACATATGTTCGAAAATTTAAGTCAGCGCCTGGAATCTGCGATCAAAAAGGTTCGCGGACAGGCCAAAATAACCGAAGAAAATATTGCTGAAAGCTTACAGGAAGTGCGCAATGCGTTGTTAGACGCTGACGTGAATTTCCAGGTAGCTAAGAAGTTTATAGAGACTGTTAAGGAGAAGGCAGTTGGCCAAGAGGTAAAGGGTCGCATCACTCCTAGCCAGTTGATCGTGAAAATTATTCACGATGAGCTTGTTGAGTTGATGGGTGCTACCAAAACCGACATTAAGATGGCTTCCAAACCTCCCACAGTCATAATGATTGCTGGATTGCAAGGTTCGGGTAAAACTACCTTTAGTGCCAAACTTGCCAAGTTCCTCAAAAACAAGGGCCGTCAGCCTTTGCTTGTGGCAGGCGACATCTACCGTCCGGCTGCCATTGACCAGCTCAAGATGCTTGCTGAGCAAATCAACATCCCCGTGTATACAGAGGAGGGTGTTGAGCCGGTGAAGCTATCGACTGACGCTGTTGCTTACGCCAAGAAGATGATGCGCGACACCGTTATCATCGATACAGCTGGGCGATTGAGTATCGACGAAGAAATGATGGCCGAAGTTGAAAACATCAAGAAGTCTGTTAGCCCGGACGAAATCTTGTTTGTTTGCGACGCCATGACGGGTCAAGATGCAGTCACTACTGCCAAGACTTTTCACGAACGCCTGAGTTTCGATGGAGTTATCCTCACGAAACTTGATGGTGACACGAGAGGTGGTGCCGCACTTTCTATCCGCTCAGTGGTAGAGAAGCCGATTAAGTTCGTTGGTGTTGGAGAGAAAATTGAAAATCTCGAGCCGTTTTACCCAGATCGCATTGCATCGCGAATTCTCGGTATGGGTGACGTTCTCACGCTCGTCGAAAAGGCTCAGCGCCAGTTCGATGAACAAGAAGCGCGAGATCTTGAGGATAAAATTCGACGCAATGAGTTTACCCTTCAAGACTTTCTTGATCAGATTCGACAGATTAAGAAAATGGGTAACCTTCGCGACTTGCTCGGTATGTTGCCAGGTATGGATAAAGCCATGCGCAACGTACCCGTTGATGACAAGGCGCTCGTTCGCGTTGAAGCTCTGATTCAATCCATGACAGTGGCCGAGAGAGACAACCCGAAAATTATTAATGGATCACGCCGCCGGCGCATCGCTCGTGGTTCAGGATCTACAGTTCAAGACGTGAATAGACTGTTGAAACAGTTTAGCGACATGCAGCGCATGATGAAGCGTCTTACCAAGGGCAAGGGCGGCAAGATGGGCGTTATGAACGGCCTGAAAGCTGCGAATCAAATGCGAAGAGCTCGCAAGTAGCGAGTACTCAGACATTTGTTTGATACGAGCGTAATCATTACCACCGGTGCGACGTTTCGGTGCATTGAGAAGCAAAGCGTATCAAGTGACAAAGTACATTATTACTTATTTAAATACATTAAGGATTACGTGGTATGGTTAAACTAAGACTACGCCGCCGTGGCCGCAAAAAACGTCCGTTTTACGAGATTGTGGCTACTGACTCTCGCAAGAGTCGTGATGGTGAGTTTTTGGAGCGTATTGGTCGTTACAACCCAATGACTAAGCCTTCAGAAATTTCAGTTGATAAAGAGCGTGCTCTTCACTGGTTGAAGAACGGTGCTCAACCGACGTCAATGGTTCGCCACATTTTGTCTGTAGAAGGTGTTATGCTGAACTTGCACCTCGAGCGCAAAGGCAAAACAGCCGAAGAAATTGCTACAGCATTGGAGCGTCATGCTTCTACTGTGCAAGCTCGCTTGGACAGAATGGCATCTAAAGCTGCAAACAAAAAGGCTGAAGCCGAAGCAGCGAAGAAAGCAGAAGAAGAGGCAGCCGCCGCTGAGGAAGCTGCAGCCAAAGCCGAATCTGAAGCAGAAACAACGGAAGAAGCAGCTACTGAAGAGTAAGCGCTACTTGCCGCAAAGCTTAAAGGCAGATCATGTTATGGTCTGCCTTTTTTTTGTTCTAGCAGTCTTAACTTGATTAAGGGTGCTGTTTTTGTTAAAATGTGATCGTGAAAGACCTTAGCATAAAAAAGCTCTACTATTCCATTAGCGAAGTAAGTCGCCTCATCGGTGAAGAACACTATGTTCTACGCTATTGGGAAACTGAATTCGACCAGCTAAAGCCACAGAAGAACAGAGCTGGTAATCGCGTGTATACGCAAAAGGATATCGCAGTGATCGAAGCAATACGACGATTGCTGCGCGAACACCGCTACACTATTGAAGGTGCTAAGGAGATTATGCGAACAGATTTTGATATGCAAACTGGGACGTTGACCGTACCTTCTGACGACCTGTTTTCACATGTTGCTGAAGAAAAATCTGTGAGTGAAGCCGCTATTGAGGTCAAGCGCAGCCAATTACAAGCCATCAAGGCAAGGTTGGAATCAGCGCTTACGTATTTGTAATTGTACCCATGTGCCATAATTGTCGTTGGACGGAGTCGTTCTGACGGAGTGAGAGTATGAGAAACATTTTTTTTGCTGGAGTTGTATCTGCAGCTCTATTCCTGGGAACGATACCTGGGCAGGCCCAAACGCGGGCGTATAACATGGAAGTTATTGGGGAGCACAACGATGAAGTACTCGGTGTGTTCGTAAATGATGCTGACACGCAGTTCGCTTCGTGCAGCCTCGACGAAACAATTAAACTTTGGTCGCTCCCTCAAGGTGAAGAGCAAGCCACACTTACTGGTCATGCCGGCCAAGTGAATCACATTAGTTTTTCTGGAGACGATTCGATGCTGGCATCGGTTTCGAGTGATCGATCCGTGCGGGTGTGGGATGTGAAAAAAGCAGAGCAAATGTACGCCCTGAAAGGGCATACTGCCGAAGTGATGGGCGTGTACTTTTCGCAAGACGGCTCAGGGCTTATCGCAACAGGAAGTTTTGACGGTACTGTAAAGCTGTGGGATACTGAGTTCCAATCTGAGATTAAAACGCTTCGCGAGCACAAGCTCGGCGTCAATTCTGTGGCGTACTCATACGATGGCAAGTACATCGCTTCAGGAAGTGATGATCACACCGTGAAAGTATGGTCAACAGACTTTGATACAAAAGAGTCGCTGATGACTCTTCGTGGGCACAAAGCTCCTGTATTGATTGTTCAGTACAGTTTTGACAGCAAGATTCTCGCAACAGCTGATCAAGATGGCGTTATCAAAATATGGTCAATGCCTTCTGGTGAACTCTTGCGCACAATCAATGCGCATACTGAGCTTATCCAAGATTTAGCATTTGCAGCTGACAACACGACATTGCTAAGCTCTAGTCCAGACCACCACGTTAAGATGTGGAACTGCGAAACAGGTGACAAGGTGATGGACATGGATATGGGAGTTGAGGTGTGGTCTGCTGACTTAGTAAGTAACGGCAGTATTGTTGTAGTTGGTTGTGCAGATGGAACAGTGAGATTGTTGACAGAAAAAGCTGCCAGCGGCGGCAATAATAAAGGAGATGAAGAATGATCCCTAGAATGATGATTGTATTGTTCTTATTGTCGTGCGTCTTTACAGTAAAATCGCAAGCACAAGACAATTCGGCACTCGAAGCCGTAGTATCTGTTACCGGATATGTGTACGACGGTGCTACTCGTGAACCTGTAAACGGAGTGAAAGTAACGTTTACAAAGCGAGGACACAATCCCAATATTGCCACAAGCAACAAGGGTGGATACTACCTCGTTACATCACTCGAGCCAGGTGAAACATATGTAGTTCGCGTTGAAAAGCCGGGCTTTTTCCAAGATGAATTTGAGTACTCAGTGCCCAATACGAACAGATACCAAGAGGTCTCTCGAGATTTGCTGGTACAGCCCCTGCGCAAGGGAGCTACCATTCCGGTTTACGTTCATCCATTTGAATTGAATAAGTCTAAGCTCAAGGTTGGAGCATCTGAATTCCTCGACGAAGTTGCTCACATGCTGCGTTTGAATCCAAATGTGAGCATTGAAATCTCATGTTATCCAGATTCTGATGAGAATGAGTCTGCGAATATGAAAATGACAAATGAGCGCTGTGACGCAATCCGGAGCTATCTGACTTCAAAAGGAGTTGAGGCAAAGCGATTGTCAATTCGCGCTTTTGGCGAAACCGATCCACGCAATCCAAAGCCGATCCGTAAAACACCGAAAGGAAAGCGCTATATCGGTTCGGTATATATGACGATAACATCGATCTAACATGAAAGTAGTTTCTGTATTTGTGGCGTTTTTGCTGTTTTCTTTTAGCAGTGAAAACGCCACAGACGTTTATAAGCGCCTGACAAACTCATTGCGATCTGCAGCAGCAGTGAGCGTTGCTTTCTCTATGCCTGAGGCTGGAATATCTGGGACATTGTACGCATCAAAAGACAATCGCTACAAGATAACATTGCCCGGGCGCGTGATTGTGTCGGACGGTTCATCGGTTAGCAACTACTTTTCTGCGCGGTCACAAGTGGTGATTTCAAACATCATAGATGTTGAAGGTGAAATTTCTCCGCAGACCATTCTCTTGAATTTCCCAGAGTCGATGCGTCCGACATTGCTCAAAGTAAACGGACGTAGTGGGCCAGGTGAGATTTGGTTGCGTTTAGAGCCTGAAGAGCACTCTATCCCAGTTGAAGAGGTTCGAATACGTCTCGACCCCGAAACGCGTAGCAAAGTGCTGGCAATAGCCGTAGATGACGGTTTACAGGTGCGGCAGTGGGACATTGAGTCCTTGACAATTCACGACACTGTCGACTCAACAAAGTTTGAGCTTGAAACTCCGCCAGGGACACGGGTTGTGGACATGAGGTAAGGTAAAGTTGCTTGCAAAAAAGCTTATTCGTCGTCGTCTGCTGAAAACAGAAGGTTTTTGATTGCATCAATCTGACGCTTGGAGCTTTCTTGCTGGTAGCGCGAGGAGAGTTCGCTCTTTTCCTTTTGCCCCTCATCGCCTTCTGGATTGTATTCCGGTATGTGTTCTGGTGGTTCTTCCGGGGAACCCATAAGATCATCCATGGGAACTGAGCTCTCAGAGGGGATATCTTGCGGTCGTATAGGGGCAGCCGAGCTAGCTGAGTCACTCTGTTCGGAAACAGCCTCTAGCAAATCAGAGCCAAGTACTTGGCGAAGCTTATCGTGAATAGTTGCTCTTGTGAACGGTTTTGATACAAACCCTACGGCACCCTCTTTTACAGCATTTCCCAGATTTTCGGTATCACTCAAAGCCGATATCATCACAATAGGAACATCGCGGAGCATATCTATGCGTTTCATCACTTTGAGTGTTAAGTGACCGCTAAGTTCAGGCATCATGATATCCAATAACACCACAGTTGGCTTGTAGCGCACAGCCATAGCAATAGCGTCGAATCCATTCGAGCATACATATGTCTGAAAGCCAAATCCCTCTAGCACTTTTACCAGAATTCTCTGCATCCAAACATCATCATCAACTATAAGAGCGGAGTACTTGTTCATTGTGACTTACTTCAAACAACGATCCGTTATGCTGAGTCTAAGCTGCCATTCTTGCGCTTGCGCATATCTTGCAAGCCAGCATCCTGCAATGCATGCGAAATCGAACCTAGGTCCAGCGATGACGCATCAACATTGATTTCTATCATTTGGTCATATACTTCTTGGCGGTGCACCGGAATATTGCGCGGCGCTTCAATACCAAGTTTTATAAAACCTCTATCAAAGCCGAGCACGGTAACTCTAATGTTGTTGCCGATGACGACCTTTTCTCCGATTTTTCGTGTTAGAACGAGCATGTATTCATTTCTCCTGTAATCTCAAGATTACTTCTTCCTCGCATTTGAACTAATTTCAAATTCAGGAGAATACCTTTCGGACGTCAGGATAACCTGCTGCCCACTTTGATCAATAGGGTTAAGTATAATCGGAGCTTTCATGTTGGCCGTCATTCCACCGGAACTTCCGCGCAAGTTCACAATCACAAAAAGGACATTGCCTTCGCGCATATGTTTGCGCCCTGGATTGTATTGAACATCCAATAGGAGCGGACTAATTACGGGGAAACCAATTGTTGGCTCTTCTACAGAAAGCAACCACTTTAGGGGTTTGCTTTCCTCAACACTGATGAGAACAAATTCATGCAGATTCTCAAATCCAAACAAGCCATCTGAGAATTCGAAGATGTGACGCTGAGAAACTGTCACTTCCCCAAATTGATGTGTGTCGATGACTCTCGTCCCATCGACAGCGGCGGGCTGTGTTACCTCTCGGTTTTTCGTGATAGCATCCTGCATAATCCTTCGTCCTTGAATATCAGTGTACCAAAATAACAACTCAATTGAAAAATCAAATTGCTGTTATTGTGTTTCTTCGTCATTTGTATTCGGAACACTTGGAGGAGCATACCCTCCTTTGTCAGGAATATGATCCGGAAGTTCCTTTATAACGATTTCAACACGACGATTCTGGGCTCTGCCTTCAGGAGTACCATTGTCTGCCACAGGTCTTTGGGACCCATATCCAGAAATGTTGACTCGTTCTTCTGGCATGCCCTTGCGAATACCGTACCATGCAACGTTCAATGCGCGACTTACTGACAGGTGCCAGTTTGAAGCAAACTGAAATGTGCTGATGGGCCTACTGTCAGTATGCCCGACGACTAAAATTTGTTGATCTATGCCGTTAAAAATGGCAGCTAGAGAATCCAAAATGGGCAAGGAGCCCGGTTGTAATTCTGCTTCACTTTCTCGAAACAACAATGCTTCTGGCAACTTTACGGTTAATCCGTCCGCGGTGCGTTCTAAACTGATGTTGTTATCGCGAATTTGTTGTGACAGGGACTGTTGAATTTCTTGGTCCAGATCGTCTACCGTTTTTGTTTCACTCGGTGGTATCACCGGTTGAAGCAAGCCTGAACCGTCATTCAATATTCCGTCGCCGCCATTCCCTTCATTGTTAAAGTACTCGCTAAAAGCGGCTGCAAACTCCTGATACTTGCCCGCATCTACCTGTGATGACGCATACAGAATCACGAACAACCCTAGTAAAAGGGTGATGAGATCCGCATAAGTTATTAGGTACCGGTCAAGCTGTTCTTCTTCGTGACCACCACCGCCATCGCTATATGGTGAATTGAACATATTGAAGTGCAACGTTTAAGTTATCGGACATGCCGAATTCAACTTGAGTTATCTTGTTACAACAAGTGTTGCTTGTAACCCTGTTCCATCTGCAAAAACCACCGAAACTGTATATGCACCTGAGGCAATGTCAGGAACATCAAACGACATATTTCCAGCTACTGAACCAGTATGCAGAACACTAACGAGCGCGCCTCTGTCATCGAGAAGCAATACTCTTGCCGAACCGGTAGTGTGCTGTGGAACCTCAATTGTAAATGATTCAACTGTCGGGTTAGGATATACTGTCGTTTCAGTGAATGTTGTTTCGATCTCCTCGACAGACACCAATGCGTCGAGGTCAAATCCTGCAATTCGATACAAATTGCCGGCAAAATCAGAAATCCAAAAGCTCTTGTTGCCTGGATTGATATCGATTCCGCGCGCATTGATGTTGCCATTCCGTCCTTCTAGCGACAGCCTGTCACCTTCTGTGCCAAAAGGTGTACGAGCGATTTCCAGCGCGTATGCAGCTTGCAATGTTCCACCGGTGAAGTCTGTGCTAACCTGATAGAATACATTGTCCTCAGGGTCATAACACAATCCACGCGGTCCGCTATTTTTCGTGAACGGATTGTCCACTTCCTGTTCTACCTGGTTTGTACTTGTGTTCAGGATATACATGCGACGTGAGTCGCGGTCACCTACAGCAAGGCGGTTGTCACCAATCCACGCCAAACCAATTGGGTAGCGATTTCCCGGAGAATCAAATGATCTAACCAGATCTCCATCTGTGGTCAATTCGTAAATAATACCGCCGTCATTGCCAGTAGATCCAAGCATTCTCTGCACGTACAGGTTGCCATTTGCTGGGTTAATTGTGATTCCTGTGAAAAGACTATCACCCTCGGGCATTGTGAAGCGGTCTTCGATGACAAATGTTTCGGCATTCAGCTTGTACACTTGGTTGCCGTAGAAAGAAGTGGTCCAAAGCGAACCGTCGCCATCAAATGCAATTCCATAGGGAACATATCCAACGCCACCTTCTGCGAGTACTACCCCATTGTTTAGCGGGTCGATGCTAAAGCGGTTTGAGACCACAGACTCTGTTGGTTCAGCTTCAGATGTTACGCGAATTCGCGCGGTATATGATGGCGTGTTTGGGACTGCCCAGAGCATTGATGTTCCTGAAACTCCGCTTGCAATCGGTTCCCATGTTACTCCATCATCGAGAGAATAGTCAACCTTCACCGAGCTAGAGAAGCCAAACCACGACAGAACGGGGGCTGTACCATGAACGAAGTTCTCACCTCCAATTGGAGCAGCAATGCCTGTTGAAGCTACATCAACAACAACATCTGTTTCCCAAACGGATCTTCCGTGAGTTGAAACTCGCAGTGTATTGGAGTTCAAATGTATGTCCATCCCGGCAATTGGTACTCTAGGTAACCCTTCACCGTATGGAAACCACGACTGTCCGCCGTCATATGTTGCAAACACACCTACATCGGTCCCGACCCAAATATAATTTTCGTTGTCTGGATGCGTGGCGATACAGGTAACGGGAACATCGGGTAGGGTTCTAGAAATATCTACCCAAGAATCGCCAAAGTCGTCAGATCGAAACACGTGCGGAGTGCCAAAGCCACCAAGCGTGACCCAAACTCTGTCTGCGTTTGACCTGCTAAAATGAATGTTTGTAACGAATCTGTTTGCTATGCCATTGGCACTTATGTCTTCAAATGTTGTGATATCGCTTGAGCGAATCAAGCCGCCGTTTTGAGTTCCTAACATTAGTTGTAGGTTGACAGGACTCAATGCAATTGCGGTCATATTCTCGGCATCATCAAATGTTGGAAACAGCGACGAAACTGGTTCCCAAAAATCTCCGCTATTGAATGAGACATATAAGTTTGAGCGACCGTGAAACACCACTGTTGCATCGCCTGGCATTGTTGCGATTGGACCGATCCAATAAGAGTCATCCGTGCTCGGTATGCCAGCTGTTATGCTGTTAAATTCTCCGTTTGATACATTGCGACGCCAGAGACCGCCATTTTGAAACTCACCATATAAAATGTTTGGATTGTTTTCATTCACAACAACCTGTCCGCCGTCTCCACCGGCTTCTCTGCGCCATGTAGGATTCGTGTAGCTTCCAACCGTGCCATTGTCTTGTGTACCGCCGTATTGAACAGACTCGCGAGTTTGATCGATTGCAAGGTGGTAGAATTGAGTGATCTCGAGGCCGTTGTTTGCTGAAACGAAAGAAGTACCGCCGTTTGAAGAGACGTACATTCCACCATCATTGGCGGCATATACAATGTTCGGGTCGCTCGGTGCAACAGCCAAGTGATGCTGGTCCACATGGCCGATTGAACGCGTTGCCCATGTCGCACCTCCATTGGTTGAGCGAAACAAGTTGATCCCACCGGCCCATACTACGTCTTCGTCATGAGGACTGATAACCAAGTGCATGTCGTACCAGGACTGCGACCCTCCGCCGCTTACGAACATGTCTTCAGGCAACCCCAAGTCAGCTTCTTGCCAACTGCTGCCACCGTCTGCAGATCTGTACACGGCCGCCGCGGGATTGGACTGAACAGTTAACTCTGTGAGCATATACATGACATTGGGGTTGGATTCCGCACGCTGAATGCACACTCGGCCAAAGTCGTAGAACGGAAGTCCGGTACTTGAACTCAAGAGTTCCCAGTTTTCTCCACCGTCCTGCGAGCGGTAAATACCTGTTCCAGTAACACCTATGAATAGCAGATTCTGATCTGTTGGATGCAACGCAACATCACTTACCTGACCTTCAAAAACGCGTGTCCACGTTGCTCCTCTGTCCTTAGAAATGTACAAGCCCGCACCATTCTTTGTGGCTCCAGCTATGATGTAGTCACTGTTGTCCGGGTGCACATATATTTTTGAAAACGCTCCGACATTGGAGAGTCCCAATGGAGTCCATGTATCACCGCCGTCCTCTGAACGGAACACGCCGTCGCCCAAGTAGGCATCAATATTGGAACTCATCTCACCTGTTGCTGCATATACAACTTCGGGATTGTTTGGGTCTAGAGCCAATGAGCCAAAAGCTACGGCTGTTTGGTCGTCAAAAATAGGCGTCCAACTATCTCCACCATTTTCTGTTTTCCACGCACCACCTGAAGCAGTACCGATGTAGGCGATATTGGGATTGGTTGGGTGAACCACAACAGATCTTACGCGGCCGCCAACTTCGCCGGGGCCTAGCGAGCGCCATTGCGGTTGCTCAGCCATGATATGGTCGGGCATCTTCGCTTGTAGTGCCTGCGCTTGCGACATAGCCTGTGTTCGAGCACCAAACGGAATACGGTCGAACGGATACGCGCGCACATAATTAAAGTGTACTTCGCGTCCCTTGGGATTCGAGTGCTCAATAGATTTGTAGTAATTCTTGGCTTCGGGATCGGGCGCAGCATTGTTGTCTGCAAGTGAAACTGACCAAGTGAGAAGAGCTAATAAAAGCGAAAGAGTCCTGACATTCAACATATTGGGCTCGCTGACTGTGTCGTGAATAGCTGAACAGTTTGACTCGGAAGATATAACTTTTTTACACTGTATGTCAGTCAATTTTGCTTAAATCGCGGTCTAGCTCAAAGTACAACCATTCCTCAAAGTCATATCCGGTGAACACTTTTGCTTGTTGAGCCATCACATGTGCTTGACGAGACTTGCCCTGAGATCGCAAACAAAGAGAAATGCGGTACATCGACCACGGCGATAGCCAGTTTTCCTGTTTGGGATCTAAGCGCACAACTCGCCTGAACTGCTCGATTGACTCGTCTAGTTTGCCAGTGAGCCTCAAAGCTTCGCCCAAGTAGTATCTGCACAATGCTTGTTGGTCTGTGGTTAGGCTGAGATTCAGGACGTTCTGGAGTGACGTAATTGCTTGTTCGAATTGCCGAGATTCTGCCAAATTGCACGCTGCTACCACCTGCTGCTCTGTGTCGTTTATTGGTGTAGCCAGGTATTCTTTTGCTTTGCGGTGCGCCCATCGGTCTTCCGGAGTAACTGCTGTGCGATCTAAACAGACCTCGAACGCCTGTTTTGCCTTCTCACTGCGATCGAGAAAGGCATATGTTTGGCCCAGGCGAATCAATGCGGCGGGTCGGAAAGAAGCCTCAAAACTGTTTTTGAGGAATTCTTGCATGGCAATATTGCTTTCGCGCCAGTTGTTCTCCCTAAACAGTACTTCGCCCTTGCGGTAATAGGAATACACTCGGAATGTCTTGAAGCCAGGTATGTTGCTGTTGATCACTCTATTGAAGTACCGCTGCGCGAAGTTCATTTTTTTCAATTGAGCTTCAATATTTCCCATTGAGTACAGCAAGGGAACATTGTTTGGGTAGCGTTCGATGAGTGATTTTAAGAGAGGTATTCCAGCGCCATAGTCCTTTTTGTAGTAAATGTGCATGAGGCCGAGACAGAACTGTGCGTCGTACTTTGCGTATGTGGCACGTTGAGCGGCGAGTTGTAGTTGTTTCAGTCCCTTTTCTCTGTCTCCTTCAAAGCCAACAGACTGTACCACTGCTTGCGCTGCAGGAGGAATTGAACCGAGCATAAAGTTAAAAAGTCCAATGCCAAGATATGCTTCATATTGGCGGTTGTTTTCTCTCAGGGCGGCCGTCAGAGATCGGTATGATTCGCGAACATCTATGGCAGCGCTAGCAAAATTCTCGGCTTTTATGCCAGACATTGCTCGAAAACCAAACGTGAGGCCTTGAAGCGTTTTGGCGAAGTTGGACTTATTGGGGTGCTCGTCTATCCAGTCTTCTGCTTTGTCGATAGTGAGCTGAGCTTGCTGCAAAAAGCGGTCATAGCCCGGCAGAGAGTCGTTAAAGATATACTGCCACAAATGAATTTGCGAGCGGAAATAATTGCCGGTGGGATTCTTGGGATTGTTGCGCTCTATCTGCTTAAAAATTGCCTCTGCGGCATCGATGTTCATCGAGTAAAGAGAGTCAATCCCAGCCAGAATTTGCTGCTGAGTTGCAGCGTCATTGATGTCGTCGTACGCTTCTGCACGGCCCAACAAAACGGTGAGGGCAAGGACAGCTATACAAGCACGCATCACAATGTTCATTACACAAAGTCCAGATAATATGCGCCAAAACATGACCGACTATCAAAACGCATATAAGAGCATCGTAGTGCAGGCTTAGTCAAATGTCAACGCTTCTACTGGAGCTAATCGCGCTGCTTTCCATGCTGGCCAGAGTCCAAATGTTATTCCTATGACGGTACAGATAAGTCCAGACCCAACCACCCATTCAACTGGAATAGCTGTCTCTACTTCAATCAGCATATTCATCGCCAAATTGCCAGCAGGGATGCCAGTGGCAACACCTGCCAATGCGCCGATTTGACACACTATAACGGCTTCAATAAGAAACTGCATAAGTATTGTACCGTTCTTTGCACCAACGGCTTTCCTCACGCCAATTTCTCTTGTCCGCTCTCGCACAATCACCAGCATAATGTTCATAATGCCGATCCCGGCTGCAAGTAGTGCCATCAAACCGCACACCAAACCAACCATTTCAAGATTTGAGATGAAACCCGAAAACTGGTCAATAACTGACTCATTTGTTTCTACTTCAAAATCATTGTCTTCGCCAGGTTGGACGTTTCGGATGCCGCGCATAGCTCCAGTTATTTCGTCCACTGCCAAAGGAATTAGTTCCTCGCTGGGCGACTCAACATACATGTCTACCGTGCGTGCTCTTCCTGTATACCCCAAAACGTTGACAAAATATGTAATCGGCAGCATAACAAATTTGTCAAGACTTTGTCCCATAGGAGTGCCACGGGTCTTCGCGACACCAATTACTCTATAAGATCTGTTGTCTATTTTTACATCTTTTCCAACTGCATTTTCTTCGCCAAACAAAACTGTGGCAACATCTAGCCCCAAAACGACGACTGCTCTGCTAAACAAAACATCTTCTTCAGAGATAACACGCCCTTCTCCGACATCGAGATTGAGCACTGAAAAGTAATCGTGATTTACGCCAATAAATCTATTTTCTCGCTGAGTAGTCCGGCTGTAGTACTGTACCGACTTTCCCCATGTTGCTGAGCTCATACCAACTCGCATACTGCCTGAAAAGGCTTCTTGCAAGTCATTGGCTTGTTTTAGCGTAATGGGTTTGCGATTGCGGTACTCATCTCCGTCACTAAATCTAACCGAAGGTAGGTAGTTCACTCGAATTACCTGAGAACCCATGCTGGAGATTACATTGTTGATGGAATTGTCGAGTGTCTGAATTGCAGTCTTTGTCGCAATAAGCGTAAATACACCAATTGCGATTGTGAAAACAGTAAAGAATGAGCGCAATGGACTTGCCTTGAGAGCCAATAGGGCTGACCGAATTTGTTCTATGAGCCAACTCATTCGTACCTCAACGCTTCTATTGGAGAAATTCTCGCGCCCGACATTGCAGGAATAAGCCCAGAAAGCACACCAAAAATAGATGCAGTTGCTATGGCGGCAAATGCCCAGAACGGTGGAATGTGTGGTGGAGCAAATGTGAGTTCAAATTGAGTAACAGCAAAGTACACGATAGCTGAACACAGTGCGAGCGACATGAACGCTCCAATTATACACAAGACAACCGCCTCTGTAAGGAATTGAAGAATAATTGATCTTCTTCTTGCACCTAGTGCCTTTCTTACACCAATTTCTCTTTTGCGTTCCGTTACCGACACGAACATGATATTTGTGATGCCAACTACGCCGACAAAAAACGAGAGTCCAGTTAAAATTAGCCCGACCCCCCAAACGACGATTCGGAATTCATCGAACATCTCAGCAAGTGCTTCCGAAGAGTTGACAGAGAAATCTTCTTTGCTTCCAGGAGAAAGATTTCGAACTGAGCGCATAGCACCAATTAATTCGTCAGATGTTTGCTCTTGCGTAAGGTGGGGGAGACCCTTGACAGTGATAAGTATCTGCGTCTTGCCATTTTGGTTGACAAAAGACTTCATAGGAATATATACTTCTTTGTCAACGAAGTCCATTATCAGAGTTGCTCGAGAACTCAGAACTCCAATCACTGTGTAGTTTCTTCCTTTGTATTTTATTCGTTTACCAAGAGGAGCGCCTTCCGGAAATAGGTGTTCTGCGACAAGTGAACCGATAACAGCTACCGGTGAAGCATGTTGTGCTTCCACACTTGAGAAGAATCGTCCAGACTCCATGTTTGAAGCCAGGCCAAATGCGGCTTCATCGGTGGTGCCAATAACCATTGCGTCTTTGATGGCTCTATCGAGTCTTTTTATCGTTGCACCGTTGTTTCGAGTGGAGGGGTAGGCGTACTGTGCAAAATCAAGTTTTGGTTCCAACTCTTTGAAATGCTTTAATCTCAGAGGCTTGCGTTTAATTAGTTCTCTCCAGTCGGTCTGATTTGTCCAATCCCACCGATCTACGTGAACAACATCTTGGCCAAACATTGAAAGAGTTTCTTCAAGCGCATTGTCCAAACCCTGCAAAATCCAGCCCATGAGCGTGACGAAAGACACGCCGACAACTACACTCAATGTAGTGAGGAATGAACGCACTTTGTTAGACCACACTGCCTTTAGCGCAAGGAGAATGCTCTCGTATATTTCTATGAGAACTCTCACTGGGCAGCCAACTCCGCTTCGGGTTGACGAGGGTTTGCATTGACTTCATCACTCTCAATACGACCATCCCGCAAACGAATGATTCTGTGTGCGTATTCCGCAATATCAGGTTCGTGCGTCACCAAAATGATGGTGTTGCCACCCCGGTGCAGCTCTGCAAAGAGAGCCATAATTTCATAACCGGTTTTGGTATCCAAGTTTCCTGTAGGTTCATCAGCGAGAATGATAGAAGGCTTGGTGACTAGAGCACGAGCAATTGCCACGCGCTGACGCTGTCCACCAGAAAGTTCATTGGGTTTGTGATGTACTCTATCTCCCAATCCAACATGGTCGAGAGCTTCTTGCGCACGTCGCTGCCTTTCTGAACCAGGCACTCCAGAATATACCAACGGTAATTCTACATTCTTGAGAGATGAGTAGCGCGGCAGGAGGTTAAACGTTTGAAACACAAAGCCAATCTCGCGGTTGCGAATTTCGGCCAATTGGTTGTCGTTCATTTTACCTACACTTTCGCCTTTGAACAAGTACTCGCCCTTCGTTGGAGTATCGAGACATCCAATCAGGTTCATGAGTGTTGATTTTCCTGAACCTGACGGTCCCATAATCGCTACATATTCATTTTCCTCAATGTCGAGAGTGACTGTTCTAAGAGCATACACCTTTTGTGTACCCATGATGTAGCGCTTGCCGACTTCATTTATTGAAATTACTGCGCTCATTTGTTTGCCCCCATTCTCACGCTCGTTGAATCAACAGTGATCTCACTGCCGTCTTTCAATTCTTTTGAAATAGCTCTGAAACTTCCAGTGACAACAGATTCACCCTCGTTGAGACCGGAGGTGATCTGTATGTATCCTTTATCAGAGACACCGGTTTCTACTTCGCGGACAACTGCCTTGTTGTCTTCAGCCACAAATACAATTGTAGGTGGACGTTCGTCTGACGTGGACACAATGTCTGGCTGGTCATCAAAGGACTCTTCTCCTTCGGCTTTTGCTTCTTCAACCTTGCGAATCGTAACTGCTTGCAGAGGAACAGAAAGAGCATCAACTTGGGTGTCAGTTTCGATTTCTGCTGAACACGACATTCCTGGTCTGAAGCGCGGATCATTGTCTACTAAGCGAATTCTCACTTCGAAGTTCACAACTTCTTCCAAAGTACCTGCAGCTGATGTCATCGCGCTGTTGGAAATCTGATACACAACACCGTTGAACACTGTGTCAGGGATCGCGTCAACTTCTATACGGGCGGTGTCGCCAATCGAAACCAATACAATATCTGTTTCGGCAACTTCGATACGCGTATTCATGACACTCATGTCAGATACACGCATCATCTCTGTACCTTGCATTTGCGCCGTTCCAACAACGTTCTCACCCTCTTCAACATTTAGGCGCGTAACCACACCGCCGATAGGAGAATAGATTGTCGTTCTTCCGGCAGTTGCCTTGGTTTGTTTCAGACTCGCAACGGCGCGGTCATAGTCGCGTAATGAAGCATTTAGAGAACTCTCAGCTTGTTGTTGCTCGGCTGTGGCTAGTTCCAACTCTTCTGCGGAAGCGTAGTTTTTTTCATAAAGTGCTGTTACACGCTTTACATTTTCTTGACTGCGAGTAAATACCGCTTTGGCTGCAGTCGAACGCGCTTCAGCAGCAGCAACAGCCGCTTCCATTTGTTCGAGTTGAGTGTTGACGAGATCAGGGTTAATGCGGACCAAAAGCTGATTTGCCCTTACGGAGTCGCCCTCTTGAACACCTAGGAACGTAATTGCACCACTTGTTTCCGATGAAATACTCACTTCGGTTTCCGGACGGATTTTTCCAGATCCAGTGACTGTCTGCGTAATTGTGCGACGGCCAACTTCTTCAACTTTTACATTGTTGTCACCTGCTCCGGTATCGCAGGATGCAACTAGAGCGGCAACGAATATGCCTGACAACAGAGTTGTTACACGTTTCATGTTTAACTCAATATATTATTAGTAATTATTCTAATTCACCGATGGCGTACAGCACTTCATACTGTCTTCGCAAATAATTGTACACTGCATTTATACGGTTGATACGTGCAGATACAAGTTGTGTGTTGGCTACTGTGTAGTCGAGAATTGTTGCACCACCCAAAGCATAGCGTTCTGATGCAGCATCAAAGTTTTGTTGTGCCGACTTCAACGATCTTGTTGTGATGTCGAGTTCCTTTTCAGCAGCACTGAGATTGAGAAAAGCATTTTGAACTTCAGACTCTATGCGCTGTCTAAGGCGTTCGAGTTCTAGCTTTTGTCGCGTTTGTTCAACTTGAGCTATTTCAACTGCTTCACTAGTGCGAAACCTGTCGAACAAAGCATAGCTTACACCTACACCTATATACGAGCGCGAGAGTTGGTCAAAGCCTTCGAGAGAGGTATTCGACCACGACCATCCACCCGATGCATTCACAGAAGGAAGGTATGTTGATTTGGCAGCGGTAACATCTGACTCTGTCGCTTCCAAATTCGTATATGCCATCTGCATTTCGGTTCTGTTTTTATGTGCTCTTTCAATGGCGTTTTTCAGGGAACCAGTTTCTCTGCGGAACGACGCAATTTCGTCGTCGTCAATAGTAGTAGGAATGCCTTCGGTACTCAGATACTTTGTTTCAACTGGTGAGAGACCAATTGTTGTTAGCAGGTTGCTTTTAGAGATTGCAACGTCATTCTCAGATCGAATGAGTGCAAGTTCCTTGGTGCCAATTTCCGCTTCTTGTTGATACACATCGCCAATACGACCCTTGCCTACTTCCAATCTGGCTTGTATGCGCTCGAGTTCTTTCTGGCTGAGTTCAAGGTCTTCTTCACGCGTGCTTTGTATTTGTTGATACTGCATCACGGACAGGTACTGTTGTCTTACTTGCAAACGTGTTGCCTGTCGCACACGGTCAATATCGAGTTTGGTGGCTTCGAGATTGTGTTGTGCTTTGTTGTAAGAAGACTCGCGGCGAAAACCATCAAAAACCGTTAGGTCAGCTCGTGCAGAAATGCTGTAATTGTCGAGCTCAGGTGCAGAAATTGGAATGTATTGTCCGTCAACTTGCACTGCTGAAGGTGGGGAAAGTGTACGCGTGTATTGCGAGTTCAGAGTCACGCCCGGCAGGAACTGTCCAAAAGCAGAAGTGACGCGAGCACTTGCAGCTGAGAGTCGAGACTCGGCAGTACGAACATCAATGTTTTTGGCTTCGGCTAAGTCGAGACATTGTTCCATGGTGAGAACATTTGGTTCGTCTCCCGTAACTTGGCTCATTGCGCCTACAACACTCAGGTTGAGTGATACGGCGGCAACAATCAATGTTCGTGTGATGTACTTCATAATGGATGTAACGCGGAAAGTTCTATAAATCTGTTCATGGTTGTTAGTGCAGCGGAAAAGGAACGGTTGCTGCATGAACACAAAGCACATAACGGAGTGCTTTTTCACTTGTTTCATGTAAAATATTGAAAAGGAAGTAACTACGGTGCATCAGAACCCGAGCTTGCGTGTATTCTATTCAGACTATTGTGTTGTTCCAATGCCGGAGAAACACCGTTTTCCAATGCATAAGTACGCCCTGTTGCGCGAGTATCTCATTGACAATGACATTGTACCTGAGCTATGCATGATACCAGCACCGATGGCCGACGTAGCTACCGTTTGTACTGCGCATGACAAGGCATATGTTGAGAGATTCATGCTTGGAAAGCTGTCCGCCAAAGAAGAACGTCGCATAGGAATCCCGTGGTCCGAGGCATTTGTTAAGCGAACGATGACTTCCGTTGGCGCAACAGTGTCCGCACTACACACAGCATTGAGAACGGGTGTGAGCGGAGCACTGTCGGGAGGCACCCATCATGCTTCGTATGATATGGGAGGTGGGTTTTGTGTTTTTAACGATCTCGCGATCGCTGCACAGGTGTATTTAGAAGCTCATCCAGATGGACAAGTACTGGTTGTGGACTTAGACGTTCACCAGGGTGATGGCACAGCTTTGATATTCGAGAATGAGCCCCGCGTATTCACGTTTAGCATGCATGGAGGGGCAAACTATCCTTTTAACAAAGTTGCGTCAAATAGAGATGTTGGCTTGTCCCGCAGTGCCGGGGATTCAGAATTTCTGGACCTTCTCGCTGCCGAGCTGAGCAAGCTTGAAACGATGGAACCCACGTTGATTCTATATCAGGCTGGAGTAGATGGATTGCAGTCAGACAAATTGGGGACGCTGAATCTCACGCAGGCCGGTTTGTTGCAACGCGACGAGCTCGTAATGCGTTTTGCTCGTTCACTGCAAGCTCCACTTGTTATTACAATGGGCGGTGGGTACGCTGAACCGATTGACGACTCAGTCGAAGCATATGCAAACACGTATCGAGCGCTGCGGGGGATTTATGGGATATAAAAAAAACAGACGAATGGAAGATTCGCCTGTTTTTGACTCCTGATTCTAACATCTCATCTGTTGAAGGGAACAGATGTGCAGGGTAGGGCCCCGCTTTTACTTCTTCTTGTTTACTTTGTATACGATCTTGCGCAATGTGTCAAACTGCAAGTAAGGGTACAGCTGCTGCAGCTTCTCAATCGCTTGATTTGTTGACAAATCTTCGCGGAATCGTTTAAAGGACTTTCTAATGTGGTAATCTCTGATCGCTTTTTCGTCGAACAACCCATATTCTTGCAGAGTGTAAAAGATGTCGTCGGGAACGAGATCGCTCAGAACATTTTGGTTGTCTTGTAGGCTTTGAGACGCGGGCTTGTCATCGACCTTTGTGGACGGCGTACTCAGAGGGAATACACCACCAACTCGTTGGTTTTGATTGCTTTCCATCATGATACTTCTCCAGTTTAATTGACACACGTGTTTGTTTTGCGTGTTGTGTGTGTAAATAGTCGCCGTTTATTCGATGCGCATCCTCGCTGGTAATGTTTTAGGTCTTAGCGCCGCCAATGTAGTGCGTCGCTTCTGTTGAGTAAGACACCCGTTTATACAATTAGTTACACCAAAATGTTCCCGTCGCACAGTTTTTTTCATCCTGGACAAGGGAAATCGAAAAATGCCAAACAGGAAAATTTCCCAATTTGAAAAATATATTTGGTGGGAATTCTTGATACAGTTATATTTGAAATCTGTCTACGAAATTTCGTTAGACATTGGGGCGTCGGCAAGCGGCAAGCCAACGGTTTTTGGTTCCGTCATTCGCAGGTTCGAATCCTGCCGCCCCAGCCATCTTTTCCAGGAATAGTAAAGTGTCGGGTCATGGCGAACTTCAAACTTTTTGCGGGGCGATCCAACCCTGCACTGGCACAGGCGATTGCTCAGCAATTGGGAGTGGAGCTGGGTCGAGTGCGGATTCAGAATTTCAGCGACGATGAAATTTGGGTCAAATACGAAGAAAACATTCGTGGCGTAGACACCTTCATCATCCAATCTACTTTTGCTCCGGCAGACAACCTCCTAGAGCTTCTAATCCTTATTGATGCAGCGAGAAGAGCTTCGGCCAAACGCATTACGGCAGTCATTCCGTATTTCGGATATGCCCGCCAAGATCGCAAAGATCAGCCACGAGTTGCCATAACGGCAAAATTGGTTGCAAACCTCTTAACTGAAGCTGGTGCTGATCGCGTTATAACAATGGATTTACACGCTTCCCAGTTGCAAGGGTATTTTGATATTCCATTGGATCACTTGTACGCATCTTCAGTATTGCTGAAAGACTTTGCGGACATGGAGTTAGAGAATTTAGCCGTTGCTGCCCCAGATGTGGGTGGTGCTAAGATGGCTCGAGCATATGCTCGTTTGTTGGATGGTGAGTTGATTCTTATCGATAAGCGCCGTCCAAAGCAAAACGTTGCCGAAGTAATGAATATTATTGGCAACGCGAAGGACAAGAACATTCTGATCGTCGATGACTTGATCGACACTGGTGGAACATTTGTGAATTGCGCCCAAGCTTTGAAAGATGCGGGTGCAGCTCGCATTTTTGGTGCTTGTACGCACCCCGTGTTTAGCGGTCCTGCAATTGAGCGAATTGAAAATAGTGTGATTGACAAGCTGTTTGTTTCGGATACAATTCCATTGCGTAGCGAAATAAAGAATGTAGAGGTTCACTCTGTGGCTCGCATCTTCGGTGAAGCAATTATTCGAACGCACAACAACCGTTCAATTAGTTCATTGTTCGATTCACTGCCATCTCAGTAATTGCAGCTGAATTTCGAAAAAAGAAATACAACATATACTATTAGATATTAGGTGAAAAAATGAGTTTGGCATTAGCAGCATCCAAGCGCGGCACCGGCAAAAAAGCCGTTAACGCTGTTCGCAATGAAGGCAGAGTTCCTGGCGTTTATTACGTAAACGGCGAAGAAGCGCTCGCTATTTCTGTAGATAAAAAAGAATTGCGCCAGTTCATCTTTACGGCTGCAACGCATGTTATAGACCTTTCAGTGGAAGGTGGCGATACGCAACAGTGCATCATTCGCGATTATGCCTTGGATCCGGTTACTGATGAAATGGTTCACTTCGACTTGTACGGCCTCACAGCTGATCGTCCTGTGTTGGTAAAAGTTCCAATTGCATTGAAGGGGACTGCAGTTGGTGAACGTCAAGGTGGAAAATTGCGTCCAGTTATGCACAAAGTTCGCGTAAAGTGTTTGCCAGCGCATATTCCAGACAACATTGAAATTGATATCACAAACCTCGGTATCGGCCACTCTGTTAAAATTGGTCAGATCGACAATGAAAACTTGACAATGGTTGATCCTGCGTCAGCTGTTATTGTTACAGTTCAGGCGAAGCGTGGTGCTAAGAAGGTTGCTGAAGAAGACGAAGCGTAATCAGCCTTCAGTTGATGACGTGCTTCGTGTAGATTGGCTGGTTGTTGGACTGGGAAATCCGGGTGCACGCTACGCTAACACGCGACACAATATTGGTAGGATGGTGGCAGATTGTTTGACGAGTTCACTCTCTCGTCAACAAACATTAACAGGCCGCACCTTTTCATCTACCGCAGGAACAGCTGGAAGCAGTAGCATTGCTATTGTTGAACCCACGCTGTATATGAATGAATCGGGAAGAGCCGTTGCAGAAGCGCAGCGGCTCTTTTCTGTTTCTACTGAAAACATTATCGTTTTGGTCGATGAGTACAATTTTCCAGTTGGAAAAGTACATGCCAAACGCGGTGGTGGAAACGGTGGTCACAACGGAACAGCTTCTGTCATTGACGAGCTGCAGTCTAAAGAATTCATTCGGTTCAGATGTGGTATTGACCGAGATTTTGGCCCAGGTGAACTCGTTGATTACGTGTTGTCACCATTCAGCCATGAGCAAGAAGACGGCGTGAGCACTATGATTGAACAGTCTGTTCAAGCCATACATCACTTGTTGAGAACACCATTTGCGACAGCCTGTTCTGACATCAATTCAGGTCAGCTGTTCAAAAATCTTGTGGATAACTCAAACGAAAGCAGTAAATTGTAAATCTGTTCAGAATTCTGAAGACTGAACAGATATGTTTTAACGATTGCGCAAATGATCCTTCATCTGCACTTGCCATCTAGCCCAGATGTGCGCAGAAGGACGAAGGGCGTTGCGATTGCACATCAACAAGGGCAGGGAAAAACAATGTCTAATTACACCGGACCAAAGGTGAAGATTTCCAGAAAACTGGGAATCCCAATGACTGCGAAAGCTCGCAAAGTCATGGACAAGAAGCCGTACAAACCAGGTCAACACGGTAACAGCCGTCGTCGTCCAAAGGTATCTGACTACGGTATGCAATTAAAAGAGAAGCAGGCATTGCGCTTGCAATACAACATTCACGAGCGCCAAATGCGTCGTTATGTTGCAGACGCGAAGAGATTGCACGGCAACACTGACGATTTGCTGGTTGCATTGCTCGAGACTCGTCTTGACGCCATTGTATTTCGCGCCGGTTTGGCTCGTTCAATTTATGCGGCTCGTCAGTATGTAACTCATGGTCACATTACGGTAAATGGTAAAAAAGTATCGTTCCCAGCGTACAAAGTACGTGTAAACGACGTCATTCAAGTGAAAGAGAAGAGCCGCAAATTGGAGTGTTTCCAAGAAGCAGTTCGCTCTAGCATGCCTCCGGCATACTTGGAGCTCACAAAATCAGATCTTTCGGCAAAATACTTGTATCAGCCGCAACGAGATGAAGTGCCAGTCGTTTGTGAAGTACCGCTGGTTATCGAATTCTACTCTCGTTAATCGAGACAAATATTCGAACAATTTTTTGGACTCCTTCCTCGTTCTTTCTGGGAAGGAGTTTTTTTTTGGAGTATACTATGCAAGATCACGATAAGATTCCACGTGCTGAGCGTCCACAACGCGGCGGCACCTACATTATGAAAATGGGCGACACCCCTCTACTAGAAACCGAAATTCTGGCTTCTGGGTCATGTTGGGCAAAAGTTCGAGTTGTAAAACGCCTCGAGGCACCAGAAGATCCGTTGTACACACCTGGAGCAGAATTTGAGGTACGACAGACTCAATACGACTTTGAGCCTGTTAGATAGAGAAGAC
>JAUHYX010000243.1 GCA_030426285.1 bacterium | reverse complement strand
CGGTGCTTGTTGATGTGCACGACGAGCTGCGTCCAATCAAGGTTGATGCGGCAATACAGAAAAGTCGAATTCTTTTGTACAAGGGACATTTGCACATGGCAGTGAAGGTGCTCAATAAGGCTATCAACATTGCTGAGAAATATCACATGTATGCCAAACTTGTGCAGCTCTTTGCACTAAAAATGGATGCCTTCAGGAGCGTGAAAAATATTCCTGGCGACACATACGCAAGCAACAAAGAAATTCTGCGCCGGCAAGGGGAGGTCATTCAGTACTTGCAAGACTACAACCGACTGTATGATTTCTTTTTTGAGAATGTCGTGGCTCCAGTAGCCTACTCGCGTACGACCAACAGCCTCAGTGACTGGCGCAAGTTACTCCAGGCCCCATTGTTGCAGAGGGAATTCCCAAAGCAGGATATACGTTCGCGGATGATGCAGTTAAACATTCGGATGGTCATTGCCGGGCGTGCGCATGACTCGGAGGTAGCGGCTCGTTGCATAGCGAATACAGTACACTTAGTGCATGAAAGTGAAGTTTTCAGCCTGATGTTTGCCAATTCGTATTCGCAGAATTTAGTTGGGCTCATCGAAATTCAATTGGATGAAAACCGCGCTTATGCACAGGCTGCAGAAAACATTAGGCACTTGAAACAGTTTGGTCAAAGAATTGGAAAGAGTGATCATTTGCCAAGCGTGCAACAGTACTACAAAGCTTATGCAGGAGCTTTTGCTATGGTGTTTGAGCAACGATTGAGCCTGTGTTTGCGCAATCCACCCACAGCGGAAGAACGCGAACGATTGGCACAAGAGCTTCACGAGTCGAGAGAAATGATTCCAGCAGCCATGAAGTCACTGAAGCGATACGCAGCCTTGTTGGATATTCAGATTGCCTTGTTCGAGGGAAAGATTCATGCAGTCAAATCGCAAGCGGCACAATTGATTCAAGACTCGGAGCACGGTGGACTAGACGATTTTCAGAAGATTGCTGTCTTTCTGCAAGCGCTTGTTGCCATCCTTGAGCACGATTGGGAGTTTGCCGAATCTGTTTTGCAGAAAGTCCTGCGTTGGGAAGGTAAACCCGAGGAAATACAGATGCTAAAGTCTATGTACAAAGCTGTACAATCAGGTAGTGTGGGCATGAATCAAATGATAGCAGGGTTTGCTGTTGACCAAGGTGAGGTTGAGCCGGTCTGGGTAAAAGAAGTAGACATTGCGTATGTACTTACGCGGTGGTTTCAGCCTAGCGTGTAGGCTAAGGCGTGTTAGGCATCCCGAAAATTTGCGTCGCGGATGTCTCCGGAATGCTTCTTGGCAGGAGAATCGCCTGGTTCAGAAGATCGTGAATCTCCTTCAAGCACAGTGACTTCGGCGTCTTCGAACACCACATCTTCATCGCGACGGTACTGTTGTTGTTGACCGAACGCTCCGAACATGTCTCCTTGCTCAAACTTCTTTCTGAGTTTGCGCTGCAGCATCCACATCAATCCCTTAAGGAGCCAAGGGAAGATGACAATGATGCCGAAAACAATCGTTATGAAGATGAGAAGGTATTTCATAAACAAAGAACCCGGTACGTATAAACGTAACGGGTTCTAATCTTATTGCGGTGTGGAATCAAATTTGTCAGTCATTTGAGACAACTGACTCGTACAGTCCGGCTAGCTTCTTGCGCAGATGCAATACTGCATATCGCTTTCGAGCCAGCAACGTATTGATGTTAACACCTGTTTCTTCCGCGATCTCGCGGAAGGCAATACCTTCAAATTCGTTTTTCTCAAAAACTTCGCGCTGCTCGTCTGGAAGCTCTTGCAAGCCTTCCTGAACCGCATTCCAAATAGTTTTGCGCATCAGTGCCGTTTCTGGGCCTGCGCCAAAATCTTGGATGAAGTTTTCAAACGAATCCATTCCTTCGTCTGCATGTCCGGGGAGCTGCATATCTGAAAACGTCTCGGCGCGCTTCTTCCGATACGAATCGATAATACGGTTCCTTACTGCTGTGAACACCCATGATGCGATGTTCTCAATAGGCTTAGAAACGTTCGCTGATGCTGCCAATACATTGGCGAATACATCTTGCAAGATGTCCTCTGCTTCTTCCGCTGTACGCACACGTTGGCGGATGAACCCAAGAAACTTCTTGCGGTCAGTGCGAAACAATTCTTCAATCTGCAATGCCAGTTCCATAAGACCTCCAATCTCAAGTATGTTACTGCTTGTATGCCGTAACCATGTACCTGTACGCTACCTCTTCGGCAAGAACTGAATTTAAATCTTCCAACAACAATTGTTGTTGGAACAACAATCAATCGAAAACGTCGGCAAAGTTAACTGTTTCTGTAGAAAAAAGCAACTTCTGGTTTACTGAGGTATAAATTCTGCTTAGGTTTGTGCATGACAATTGCACTTACTATTGGAGACTGCAATGGGATTGGCCCAGAGTGTGGTCTCAAATCGCTGAAGTACCTACTGAAACATGAAAAAGAGCTGCTGAAAACGCACAGTGTGAACTTTGCTGTCATTTCCGGCCGGCGTACGTTGTTATACTGGGTAGAGTTGCAAAATTCTTTTGAACCTGAGCCCGTGTTTTCTGTGGAAGGTCAGTCCATTGTGATTGCGGACCAACATGTTCAGTGGATCGAGACGGATAGCGACCCCTTGCCAACACCGGGAACATGCAATCTGCAGTCGGGAGAATTGGCCTACGAAGCTTTGCAACGATCTGTTGACGGGGTGAAGTCTGGGCAATTTGATGCCGTTGTTACTCTGCCTGTACACAAGTTCGCCTTGCAGCAGGCAGGCTACCCATATCCGGGGCAAACGGAATTTTACGCCGCACATGACGAACATGCAGATGGGATTATGATGCTCATGGGAGATGGACTGCGGGTTGCTTTGGCCACCGTTCACATCCCCCTCAAAAGCGTTGCGGAGCACATTCGCAGGGCGCATGTAGCAACAACACTGCAAAGCCTCGCGCAAACATTGCGACGAGACTTTGCCTGTTCAACTCCGCGTATTGCTGTTCTCGGACTGAATCCACATGCGGGCGAGCAAGGACTCATGGGCAATGAAGAAGAAGAAATAGTATTTGGAATGCAAATGTGTCGGGATTGGGCTACTACCGAGGCAGTGTCATTGGATATAGAGGGTCCATTTCCGGCCGACGGATTTTTTGCACGCCAGCAATGGAAGCAGTTCGACGCCGTCCTAGCAATGTATCACGACCAAGGGCTGATTCCCGTCAAGATGGTTGCAGGAACAACTGGAGTGAACTACACAACAGGGTTGTCATTTGTACGCACCTCTCCAGACCACGGAACTGCAGAAGGAATTGCTGGCACAAACAGTGCTGACGAGCGCTCGACTGTGTCTGCAATTAGAACTGCCATAGAGATTGCAGAAAATCGGACCACTTTTGACATCACAAACGAGCACAAGGTATCATGAATAAAGACCAAACTATGTTTTTGCGCACTCGCGCTTCGCAGGCACTGTCATTAACCATTGGCGTGCTGGTGATATTCTTCGTGTTTGGTGCTTCGTTGGAGATGTTGAACCAATACTTGGATTCTCCCTTATACCGCATAACTGTTGCAGGATTGAGCCAAGTGCTTTTCATGTTGCTTCCGCTGTTGTGGTTCTTGCGTCGTTATGGCTTTTCGCGCCGCGAGATCGTTCGTGAGCGGCATACGCCTAAGCCGATAGCGTGGGCTTATGGACTCATGGGCGTAGTTGGTATACAGGCCGTGAATGTCGGTTGGAATGGCGCAATGCCGAAGCTGTTGCCACTCGAGTGGGCTGAGAGCTGGAATGAGCTGATTGCCTTGTATGATTCTTCACTGACCTCACTTGTACCAGATGATAGCTTTTTGATGATAGCTCTGGTGTTGCTCGTGTTGGGGATTATCCCGGCAGTAGTAGAAGAATTCCTTTTTCGTGGAGTACTTCAGTCGTCTCTAGAAAGGGTCGGCAATCCAGCCAAAGCAATCGTGATAACGAGCGTGTTTTTTGCACTTGCTCATGCGTATTTGCCAAGTATACCCGCACTGTTTTTGATGGGGTTATGGCTTGGTTATCTAGCCTACCATACGCAAGCAATGCATCTACCATTGTTTCTGCACGCGTTGAATAACATTCTCGCAGTGTTGACAATGTTCTATGTGGGAGCTGAGGTCACTGGCGGAGTAAACCAGGAAGCAACACTCACACAATATGCGCTCTTTATGTTGATGGGAATAGCAATGTTGGCCGCCGGAGTGTGGGGCGTTCAGAAGCATGTGCGCCAACGCAACATCGATATCAACGCGTATCTGCCGAAAGAGCTGCAAAACTAGTATCCCATCACAATGTTTGCCTTGAGTTGTACTGAGCGAGTAGGGGCTAGATTGCCCATGATTTCAGTGTAGTAGTGATTGAGAAGATTGCGTGCAACTAATGACAAAGTCGTTGATTCGAGAACCTGTGCCGACACGGTTGCATCAACAACATGGGCGTTGACGCGGGCGTCGGCATTGGGAATAAACAGCACGAGCTCATCGTCAATGCGTCCAAACTGCTCTTGAAATCTGTAGTCTGCCGACACAGTGACATTGTCGACTACATCAAAACCCACATGGCACTGCAGTTGCAACGGTGAGCGATACTTGAGTTCATTGCCATCTTTGTCTTCAGCCTGTAGCCATGTACCAGAGAGCAAGACCTCGCCTAGCGTGTGCTGAAATCCAACACCAATTTCCACACCAGCAATAGTCGCATCTTGAAAGTTGCCAAACGAAATGTCAGTTCCGGTTTCGCTGAATTGCGGCTCTATGATATCGAAGAAATAGTTGTAGAACGCGCTAGCATCCACAAACCACGAGAGATCTTCTGAACGCTGTTTTTCCCAGCGCAGCCCGAGCTCTGA
>JAUHYX010000242.1 GCA_030426285.1 bacterium | reverse complement strand
GCAAACGCTGCCAGGAGCTGCCGTCCCATCCGGCGAAATATGGAATGTCAGTTTGGCCAGCAGACAAGAATGTACCTGAGACCCATAGTGTTTCATTGACCTCAAACATTTTTGTGATGCGAACATCACTGATGGCATCCATGCCAACTTGTACATCCCAATCATCATCTGGCAAAACAATATGATGATCAGTCTGTTCTTCGAGATAGTCATGTAATTCTTGTTGTGCTTCTTGGGAGAGCTTCGGAAGGTTGTCTGCGTGAGCAAAAGAATGTGCAAACATTGCACACAGGGCTAACAGTAAAAGTCTTTTCATACAATCACCTATGAGTTGAGAGAATAACAGCTGTAGTATGAAGTAACAAAAAGCACCCTCTCCCGGGGGAGGTAGAGAGGGTGCCAGTGCTGCATTGAACAAGTATTCAGTGCAGCGGAGCCCAAACCATTGACATGGAGTCAATGGAAATCTTTATGTACTCTTCATACGTTGACAGATATGACGCGAGTACGGTTTTGGATGCGTTTTAGTTACAACGCGAGAAAAAAAATGTCGAAACCAACGCTACAATCTTCGTAATACATTAATTTGGCAACTGAACGTATCCAAGTGAAAAGCCATTATTTGAAGTTTCCCTATAACATAAAGAATCTCGTAAGCGGAGTAGTCGTAGGAAGCAGTGTGTTTCTTGTGCTACTCTCACTCAACCTGTTGTATGAAAACGCACAGGTGACAACTGATGAAAATTGGTTCCAAGAGTTGCCTAGTCGCGCACTTGTTGCTGTTGATATAGAGGCTGAGCGACTGACGATCGAAAATGACAATTCCACGATTGAGGAATACTCGCGCGACACAATTTTCGCGGGCGACCTCATCTGCAGAGTTGGTGATGCAAATGTGCGAGACACATCGGATCTGTGGAATGCTCTCAGATCTATGTCGGGCTCACATCCTGTTTTTCTTGAAATTCTATCGCCACAGACCAATACCCGTCGCGTCTTTCGAGTTCAAAAAAGCAAACTGCAATCCTCTCGGTTTGTAACGATTCCGCCTGCTGCTCACGTAGTAGAAGTGTTGCCAGAGGGCGTTTCTGATCGGGCTGGAATGAAAGTAGGTGACTTGATTGTGAGTATCAACAATCAAGAATTTGAAGATATCTATCAAGCCGATAGAATCATGCGAGAGAGTCAATACGGCACACAAGTTGACTATGTAGTCATTCGCGGTGCTCAGAGTCTGTTGCTTGAGATTCAACTCGCTAGTTTTGGCTTGCAACTACATATTATATCTTCTTTTATCGTCGGTCTTATCATGCTAATTCTAGGCATGTTGTTGGCATCACTGAGACCACAATATGTTGGAGCTTTGGTGGTTGGATGCGCGTTGATCTGCACGGGATTTGTCATTATGACGCAGCAACTGGCACCTATCGCATTGGGCACAGATCAAATTGCGAGTTCTTTGCGTATTCTAGCACTGCCAGCTTTGGTTTCGCTGTGGTCAGTATCACTGATGTACTTTCCAAGAGTCCGAAAGGATGTACAGTTCAGGCGGACGCGTATCGGAATTGCAGCTCTTTTGTGTACGCCGTTTGTATTTATTACTCTGGTAACTTTCGTTCATTCCGCCATAGTTGATGTTGACGAGTTAGTCAGGATGTCTCGTGAAATCATGTATGGAGCTGACCTGGTATTTATCGCATTTCTCATCCTACATGTGTTGGTGATAGGAAATGATATCCTAGTTGACAAGTCTTCTGAAGCGCGAGCAAATCTGTTGTTTGACGCCGTGTTTCCCGTCGTTGTAGTGCTTGTCTTTCTACTTGCATCTGCAGCCAACGCAAGGGGAGATTTGCAAATTAGAGCTGCAATGTACCTCGCTACAATTCTCATTCCGGTAGCTGTGCTGATAAGTATCGGCAGATACCGTTTGTTTGATTTGGAGCTCAGAGTACGGCGAAATATTCATTATGTGGCCCTGAGTACCCTATGGACGCTGTTCATATTTGGCTGTTTGGTGTATCTGCTACTTCAACTACCATCGTTGAACTTACCCATTCCTTCAGTTCGGATAACGGGAATATCGATTGAAGTTGTTGACAATCTATCGGAAGAGGAACGTGCATTTGGTTTGGCAATCTCGTATATGATCATCGCTCTGACGGCGGGATTTGTTCTGATGAAGGTGAGGGTTGCCGGTCACAAGCTTATTAGTCGCTTGTTTTATCAATCTGACAGGGACTATCGGTCTGTGGGCAGTTCGCTTTCTGAGCTCATTGGGTCTTCTCACGATCCTCGTGGTTTGTCAGCTGGCTATTCTTGGTGGTTGGCCCGCAATATGGATATTGAAAAAATCGGCATTCTCGTTCTTAAAGATCTCAAGATTTCTAGCGTTGGTACGCATCAATTGGATCAGGCTCAGTTTAGAAGACTGTGTGAAAAGTGGGAAGCTGTGTTGATTGAGGTGTTTGCTCACAAACATACAGACGTTTCAATCGATCAATTACCAGAACCAATTCGCAACGATATAGCTAACAGCGGAGTAACTCACATACTGCCTATGCGTTCTGAAAAATCAGTCGTAGGCTTGGTCTTTTTAGGTGAAAAACTCTCTGAAACTGAGTTTACATGGGATGAACTCGAGTTCATTGGCTCTACGGCCAAACAGGTTGGTGTGGCCATTGAAAACGTGTATTTGACCGCTGAACTACATGAACAAGAACGATTGAAAACAGAATTGGCAATTGCGCGCCGCGTCCAACTTGAGTCACTGCCGCAGTCGACGCCGAATATTGAGGGGCTAGACATTGCCGGAATTAGCAGTCCAGCGCTTGAGGTTGGTGGTGATTTTTATGACTACCACATGAGCGACGAGAACATGTTTACTGTTGTGGTCGGAGATGTTTCAGGAAAGGGGACGAGTGCCGCTTTCTACATGAGTAAAATTCAAGGTGTGCTTAAAACACTGCATGGCTTTTTCTTGTCACCAAAACAACTGTTGGTAAAAACGAATGAAATCCTGAAACCCGATATGGCCTCAAACAGTTTCATTACATCTGTGTGTGCACAGTTTGCGGCTGCATCGAATTTCGTTGTTTTTGCTCGAGCGGGTCATTGCCCAATTCTGCATTACAAACACGGTGAGAAAAAAGCCGTGTTGAACAAGCCGGTTGGAATTGGGATCGGGATAGTGGATTCTACTGCAATGACTGGTATGCTTTCCGAGATGGAGCTGTACTATGAACCAGGTGATGTGTTCATTTTTGTCTCAGATGGGGTTACCGAGGCACGTAATCCAGCTGGTCGAGAATTTGGAATTGAGCGCGTGCAAGGGATAGTTCAAGAGATTGCTGACAAGAATGCCCGGTATATTCGTGACAGAATATTAACCGCGGCGCAAAAATTTGCCGGAGAAGAAGGAATACAGCACGACGACCTCACAATTGTGGTGGTCAAAGCGACGTAAAACGCCACTTATTCATCTTCGTTTACCAGGCCATATTTTTCGTCGATAACACGCACCTTCTGTTCGGCCTTGTCCAATGTTGCCTGACAACCTTTGATAAGTTTCATACCTGATTCGTACAACTTGAGCATGGATTCAAGAGACTCCTCGCCTGAATCCAATCGGTCGACAATGCTTTCAATTTCTTGCAATTGTTCTTCAAATGTCTTTTTCACGGACTTTCTCTTCAGTTGATGAAATGATGGCTTCCACATACTGTTTAGCTGTTACAATCTCAATGTGATCTCCCTGATGGAGAATGGCAGTACTAGAAAGCACGTTATTTTTGTGTTTGAGTAAGGCATACCCACGTTGCAATGGTCTCTCAGGATCAGAAATCGCCATTGTTCGATGCAGAGTTGACAAGTGTCGCTGTTCGTCTTTTATCACTGTGTGAACTGAGCGTGACATTCTTTTTCCCGCAACTGCAATGGAATTCGAAAAGTCCGAAATCAACGAGTGCAACGTACCAAGACCTCGTGCACCAATGATATCGTCCAACCGCATTTGCGCTTCATTTACAGATCGGTGAACCTGGTGAGCGACCTTGTTTTCGGTTTGGGTCAACCAACCGCGAACATCAATCTGGTTTGGTGAAACCAACTCAGCTGCAGCGGTCGGAGTTGCGGCACGCACATCTGCCACAAAGTCGGCCAATGTAATATCTGTTTCGTGTCCAACCGCACTCACAACCGGGGTGTGGGATGAGTAGATTGCGTCACACACCATTTCTTCGTTAAAAGCCCACAAGTCTTCAATACTTCCACCACCTCGACCAACAATGAGAACATCACAATGCAGAGAGTCGAGCTGCTGTATTGCACTGCGGATGTCGGGAGCTGCTTCGTCGCCTTGCACTATTGTTGGGCGCACGAGCACCTCAGCCATGGGCCATCGGCGTTCCAATGTAGACACGATGTCGCGCACAGCAGCTCCAGTTCCACTGGTCGCCACGCCAATTCTTCGCGGAAACGCCGGAAGTTGGCGCTTGCGGGCCGCATCGAAATAGCCTTTGGACTCCAATTTTTTTTTGAGTTCTTCTAAAGCTTTAAGAAGATCGCCAGCAGAATGTTCTTTCATTGAACGCACGGTCAGCTGATAGTTACCGCGCGGCGGATATACGGTTATATCACCTGTTGCAACCACCTTCATACCATCGGTTGGCTGAAAGCGCAATGGTGTTGAACGCCACATAACGCACTGCAAGCTTGCCTTAGCATCTTTCAGAGTAAAATACCTGTGTCCAGAACTGTGTTGCTTGAAATTTGAAATTTCTCCCAGCACAGCTATGCCGCTGAATTGGTGTTCGAGTAACGCTTTGAGTGCCGCCGTGAGTGACGACACATCTTGGATGTTGTCTTTGTGTTGCACGCGTCAAATATACGGATTGCGGTCGAAACTGCCGATTCGCATCTTCT
>JAUHYX010000241.1 GCA_030426285.1 bacterium | reverse complement strand
TGAGCTTTGTACATGTACACAATCCCCGTCCACAAGCCTTTGAGCCCTTGCAACAGATTTCCGGCTTCAAATGGGAACACCGTTTGCGTTATTACGAAGCTGTTAAAAACGAAGGTACACATATGTTTGTCACAGACATAACGCCTGGCACATACACAATCACCGACACCTGGCAAACCCGCTTCAGCGGCACATATGCCTTGCCACCCGCAACCATACAATGTGAATATGCACCCGAATACAATGGCGCATCGGTAGGAGAGACTGTGAAGGTGAATTTGGAGGAGTAGACAAGAGTACAAAGTGAAAAACTCTTGCGAATATTCTAAGCGCAGCAAGTACTTCTAAGATGATGGCGCACAGTGTTTCCTTCCGACAATCACAGTTGCACACCCAAAGAAGTACCTTTTGCAAGTTGTCTCCAATCCAGCCTCATCGAACAGTGGCGCTACTTCTTTGACGCTTCCAAATTTTGACGTGTATACACCTAACATTCTGTAGTTGTCAGGATTGCCAAGAAACAATTGACCAAAGACAGGAATAATATGCTTTAGGTAAAACATGTAGGCAGCTCTCAACACTCTGTTTGAAGGTACCGATATTTCTAGGAATGCAAACATTCCTCCAGGTTTCAGGAGCCTATGCACTTGAGACGCCAACATCCTTGTTTGTTCTAGATCAAAAGTCTTGAGTCCAAAGCCAGAAATCACGAAGTCAGCAACATCATGTGATAGTGAGTTGTTAAGTACATCTTCATGGAGTACGGCAAGTGACGGACCCAATTCATTCGAGTGCTTTGATCTAGATTTTTCAACCATCTCTCTAGAGAAATCTACACCAATGATCTCTGGTGTTGCTGAAGGATCCGCAAGCAGATGTTTCCAGCATTCACCCATGCCTGACATGAGATCTACCACCACATCACCTTGCTTAATCTGAAGCTCTGAGACAAGCTTCTTTCGCCACCTTTGATTGAAGCCAAAAGAAGTGATTGTGTTGACCCTATCATATGTTTTGCTCATTTCATCGAACAAGGCGCAAACGAATTTGGGATTATAGATGTCGCCATCTGTCTGATTTTGGGCCATACTAACCTGAGCAATAGTCTGAAGGAGATGATTGTACTGGAAAAGATTCACACATACACAAAGAATTTTGATCTTTTTTCAAATCATTATGGTTAATTTACTATGACTGTGCCACAACACCACAATAGCTGTGTTTCCATCAACGGGAGAGCGTATGAATTTTATGGAAAGTCCATTGTTTTTTGTTTTACTTTTCATGTTGCCAGGCCTGTCTTTGACTGCGGTGTATCTGAAATACAGACTATATCGCATACGGCAAGAACATAATGTCTCACTTTGGCACGATAGTGATAGTGTTGTTTTATCGCTTGTGCTCATGTACATTTTTTGGTGGCTACCAATGTTCCCGAGTGTGCTCCCAAACGACAGTTATCGGCGACAAGCTAACATTCACAATGTCTTGCTGGTTTTGATTGGTGTGATCTTCAGTGTTGGAGTTTTTCTAAAATTCAGTTGAGCGAAAAGTAGAAAGACACTTTCAATGTTCAAACTTTGATATTTAGTTGCCTAGACTCCCAGTTTCTAACATCTTCTTGAACAATGCGGAAGAATCTGCGAAGTTTTGAAGGAAGCGTTTTTTGAGAATTGGTGTGAGAAAGGGGCGCAGGAATGGGCGCAAATCGAAGTGGAATTCTTGGGTAAATGTTGCCTGATTGCCCAATGCCTCAACGTGGAACTTGCGTCCAGCTTTGGTGAACAAAAAATTCTTCGTGCCTTGTTCCACAAAGGAAGCCGAGGTTGTATTCATTGTCTTGCCCGTGTTGACAAATTCAAAGTCTTTGCCGTTGATAACACATGTGTGTACGCTGCCAACACTGGGTAGCTCTGCCGAATTGTGTTCAATGGCGCTTACACCCGGAGACCATGACTTACGAAACTCTAAGTCTAATGCAGCATGGTACACGTCTACCCAATGTCTGTTTATGGTAACGGAGTGCGACACTACATAGTCCGAGTCAGACCATTCTTCTACATAGTCAGGCGCACTTGGTATGCAATCGGTCAGGTCACGATAACGGTATACCAGAATCTTACCGTCATGTGATTCTTGCACTTCGTCGCTAAATTCATTCAGTGTTTCTTCAGGCGTAGACGGAATGATTTGATTGGTACAGAGTAAATATTCATTTAGCGGAACTTGGTTTTTGAGCAAACGATGTACTTCAATGACGCTCTGACCAAACGGTTTTTCTTTCCCTGCGGTATTCGTTGTAGATACCTCTCCGCGATGCACGACAAATTTTAAGCCTAAGTCTACAGTATTCGCACATGCGCCACAATTACACAAATTATGCGCAGTGATGTGATGACGTTTGAGGTGAAACTGTTCAAACGTCTGCTCAAGCTGAGTCTGTAAATGTTCAAAGCCTATGTTGTCCGCAGCGCTGACAAATACGGCGTCTCCTTCGATCTCCTCAAGTTGAAACTTCGTACCAAGAGTATCTACAATTGTCTGCAACAATTCTTGAGTAATAATGGCCGCATGTTTGATCTCGATGCTATTCACAAACCTTGTGTAGCCCGATATATCAGCAATTGCAAGTGTGCGTTTCATGCCTTTTTATAGTTCATTGAGAATGCGTTGTGCGTTTTGACAGCCAATGCTCTAGACTGTATACACCAACGTTGTAGTGTAGCAGTGTGGTACAAACACCAACTAAACAGAGATTTTTGGCGAGATTTGAGCGTTGGTATACATCCCACATCCAATGCCACTGCTCGGGTAGACCAGTGGGCACGGTGTTGATAACTGGTATGTGTACGACAACTGAAACGAGAAGCACAAATACACCGAGAACAAGCGCGGCTAAGCGCAATTTGTAGCCTGCAAAAACCAGAAATCCACCGGAAATGAGTATGAGTCCGGAGAGCTTTGAAACTTCCCATTTCAATGGCATCCAGGCCGGCATTACGTACTGTATCAGCGTGTCGTCTACCAAGTGTTCAGCGCCCAATCCAAGAAAAATGAGCGAGAAAAGCACGCGGAAAATCACATCTGCTAGATTGTACGAAATAACGTCGGTTATTTGTTTCGCCATGACTTTACTCCTGGTAACATGCGGTACAAAAACGGATGATACAACCTGCGCGGAAAGAATCTTCGCAACGTTAAAAACACGATTGCATCTAGTGTCGGCTGTAAACGAATAGGTATTCTCTTGCGGCGCAGCAGACCAATAACTTTGCGTGCAACCGATTCGGGCGTGGCATACGCATTGTTCATAAGCCTTTCAATAAACTTTGACATCGAAGAATAGTAGTTCGCATAGGCTACTTTTTTCTTTGCTTCGATATCTACTGGATAGTACACATTGCGAAAAGAGTCGGAATTCACAAAGCCAGGCTGAACAAGTGTGACGTTGATATTCCAAGGTTTCATCTCGTAGTACAAGGCTTCCATAGCGCCTTCTATGGCAAACTTTGAAGCCGAATAGCTGCTCATGGTCGGCATGGCCATCATACCACTTACTGAACTAATCGTGATAATATGTCCACGGCCGTGTTCGCGCATATATGGTAGGAAGGATCTTGTGAGCGACATGGGACCAAGGTAGTTTACACGCAATTGCCTGAGTTCATCTTGCTCCGTCATGTGCTCCACAACTGCGCGGTAGCTGATACCGGCATTGTTGATGAGCACATCTAAGTGTCCGTGTTTCGACAACACCGCAGCAGCAATACGTTCGTGACTCTCTATGTCCGCGATATCTAGAACCAATGGGTGAAAACGTTCGCGATGTGGTAGCTGAATGTTATCGAACCGACTTATGCTCGACTCCCTTGCAGTGCCGATGACAACGTGACCATTGTACAATGCCTCACGCACCAGCGCCAAGCCAATTCCTGTCGTGGCACCGGTAATGAGAATGGTTTTATGTTTCGTTGATGTTTCCACATTTTCACCAACTGAAAATAGCAATTTTTGATTCGATATAGGCACCACCGCGATGCGGTGAATAGAGATTAAAAGGCTAGCATGGTTGGATGTTTTCGTTTCAGTCACTTAATTCGTGAATTGTCTCATTCTTTATCAGATAGGTATTCCTGTGTCGCACTATTCAAAAGCACTAAGAGTAACGATATTGGTTCTGGCATTTGGCACTCTACTACTAAGCCTATTGTATTATCTCAAAAACAACGCTGGCGCTTCACTTTTCGGTCTGGCTCCAAACAATTTCGGTGACGCTTTGAACGTAGTTACTGCGTTTGCTGCCATGCTATCAGTTGCATTGTTGGCTGAAACATTGCTTGCTCAAGCTCAAGTTGAAAAGGATAAGACGAACAAAGAACTGGTGCAGGCTGCATTTACTAGATATGACAGGTACATCGCTGGCGAAGGCATCAAAGAGCAACTGGCAGATACACACAATTACTTCACTCGATTTTACTACAAAGACGAAAACAAGGATGTAAATCTGCACGGATACGATGTGTATTCGAACACCAATCTAAAGCTGCATGAAAGTATTGAGGATTGCTTTGCGAGGTATCGACAGCAGTCGTGGTTCAAAGTACCTTATAAGGAAATGCGATCTGAGGTTTTTGGAAAAGGCATCAAAGGGTTTGTGCAGCAAACGCTTAGCTACATTCAAAACCTAGCGGAAGTGGAGTACGGACACGCAATTCGTTCGCATGCACTAGTATCTGCGGCTGTAGCCAATACTATAAACGAGCTAGATACTAAAACTGCTAAGTCCTACTACACCTTATTTTTCTCTTCCATGACATCAGGCGAAATCAACTCGCTATTATTGGCTAGCACGCTCGAAGATTCTCACGAGTCAAAAGTTTATCACCAAGAAAGATCGACGAAGCCCCGGCGAAGTAAGCCAGAGTCTGAGTTTCACGACTCATATCGATTCGTCCCGCCGACAATCGGATGCGA
>JAUHYX010000361.1 GCA_030426285.1 bacterium | reverse complement strand
GAAGATTTGTAGGTTATGACAGACAAGCTATCTATAACGTCACCGGTACTGCAGGAATACTCTGAAAAAGTAGCCAGTTCGTCTTTTCTGTATTGTACAACTCTGTGATTGTTTTCGAACGCTTCTGCGAAAATCGAGCGCTCAACATCGAGAACTGCAAACTGATTTTTAATCAGTCCATCGTAACAAATATTCGCAACAACACAACAGGTCTAATTCTAGTAACATGTAGCTGCAAATGGTTTCTTGCTTTCATGTTGAACAACTCAAGCTAGAACGCTTGCCCTTTCTCTCCTTTTCGTTTCCGTTCTCATGCGCATTGGTTGTGCTCACAACATCAACAATGTGAGAGAATTCGAGCTTTCAGAAAGGGTCGGCAAACTCTACAATTGGATTCCTTTCTTTCAACAATGCCCTAAGGACACGATTTCTTAGCCTAGTGTGAGCGAGCGTCAGGGTGCAACCAACGATGGGACGATACCAACATGTAGGTGTGGGTACGCGCGGATTTCAATACGGGCAAACGATTGGCACGCAATGAATTTTCTTGAGACGGGGCACGCCCCGTCTCTACAATCTTTTGGCTATTCCAACACAACAGTTGTGCTCGCCTGCTCCCCGTTCTGGCCAGTAAGTGTGAGTACAAACTGACCAGAGCCAACAGTTGCGACACTTTCAGTATCCAATTCTAAAATAGTAGAACCTGCAAGCAATTGAACCGGCATGCGAATGACTGATTCGCCAAGTGGGGAAACTAGCTTCAGTTCTGCACTCCCAGGTGTAAAACCAATGGCCTCTATGTTAAATCCTTTGGAGGAAGGATTTGGAAAGACTACAATAGACTGCTCTCTATCGAACTGATCATCCACAGATGTAATAGTGAAATCTGCGCTATACCTCACGATTTTATTCAGCGAGTAAATCAGAACATCCGTATCATCGGGAGAAAACAACCCCTTGCTTGTCTTCTGTTTGGAGCTTCCTTGATCTATACGATGTGAGAAGCCAGTCTCAGTATCTATCAAATGCCACTCGGTCCCAGTGTGAAAATACAAGAGATATTTGTCGTTGG
>JAUHYX010000240.1 GCA_030426285.1 bacterium | reverse complement strand
CGTTGACAGCCAAGGACATTCAAGCTGCTAGCGATCAGGTTGAGATCATGAATCCAGATCACCATATTGCAACATTTGGTCCTGATGCAGAGGCTGAAATTGAATTGACAATCGGTCGTGGTATTGGCTACGTTCCTTCTGAAGAGAACCGCAATCCAGAATATCCGGTTGGTACAATTCCAATTGACGCTATCTACACACCAATCAAAAATGTTAAATACAGCGTAGATCCGTTCCGAGTTGGTCAGAAAACTGACTATGAAGAATTGACTCTCGATGTAGAAACTGACGGTACTATTACTGCTGAAGATGCTGTTGAACAAGCTGCAAGAATTCTTCGCGAACACATTCAGTTGTTCATCTCGTTTGAAGAAGAAGCTGTTCAGGAAACAACAGACGACACAGAGGACGCGGAAACATCACGTATCCGTCGTATTCTGATGACTCCAGTAGACGATTTGGAACTATCAGTACGCTCTCATAACTGCTTAAAAGCTGCAAACATTAAGACACTGGCTGAACTCGTTCGTCGCCAAGAGTCCGATATGTTGAAATTCCGCAACTTTGGTCGCAAGTCATTGCAAGAACTCAGCCAGATTGTACTGCAATTTGGGTTGACATTCGGAATGGACATTGAGCGTTATGTAACAGAAGAAGACATGAAGCTCATCAATAGCTGATGTCGTTCACGAAGAACAGAATAAAACTATAATAGAGATTGTAATTAGAGCGTTATGAGACACTTAAACTCAGGCAGAAAGCTCAACAGAACTGCGAGTCATCGTCGTGCCCTGATGAGTAATATGGCCACGTCGCTTATCATTTCTGATGAAAAGCGTATCAAGACAACAGAAGCGAAAGCAAAAGAGCTTCGTCCATACGTAGAGAAACTGATCAGCCGCGCTTGCAAGGCACAGCAAATGGAAGGTCCAGCAGGACTGCACGCACGTCGTGTTGTTGCTCGCCTCATCAAGAGTAAGCAAGCAGTTCAAGAACTGTTCGACGCAATTGCACCTGCAATGGGAGACCGTCCAGGTGGATACACGCGTGTAGTTAAACTCGGTACGCGTCGTGGCGACGGTGCCAGAACTGCCATTATCGAACTCGTTGATTTTGCTGCAGAACGCGATGGAGCATATTCTTCTGGTCGCAGTAAAAAATCACGCCAAGCAGCTGAAGAATCAATGATCGAACAAACAATTGGTTCAGCAGTAGAAGCGATGGAAAATGCGGGTGATGCCGTAGAAGAAGCAGTTGAAGATATCACAGACACAGTTGAAGAAGTCGTAGAAGAAGTAGCCGAAAAAGTTGATGAGGTTGTTTCTGATAACGATGAGAGCAACGAAGAATCGACAGACGATTCTGAAGAAGATAAGAAGTAAGACCACTTACTTCTAGCACAAATTACGTTAACGCCGGAACAGTGTTCCGGCGTTTTCATTTTAGTATGGATAAACTACAAGCATCATTCTTGACTGGAGCTGGGGAACCCAAATTCTTCCCAGACAGTACATTGCCAGAAGTTGCGTTTCTTGGTAGATCAAACGTTGGTAAGTCTTCGTTGATCAACAACCTCGTGCACCGCAAGCAACTTGCCAAAACAAGCTCCACCCCCGGAAAAACCCAACAGATCAATTTCTTTGCCGTGGGTGAAACATACATGCTTGTTGACGTGCCAGGGTTTGGTTACGCTAAGGTGAGTAAGAAGGATCGTGCCAAATGGGCCGAACTCACCAAAACATATCTGCAAACTAGAAAACAGCTAATGCTTACCCTGTATTTGATCGATAGCCGCCACGACCCGAGTGCAATTGATCTCGGCATGATAGAGTGGATGGAAAATACAGGAATACCGTATGTACTTGTGCTAACAAAAACAGATAAACTTAAAGAACGACACATTTCCGAACGCGAACAGCAGGTGCGAGACGTAGTTGCTGCATGTCATCATTGTATAGACGTGGTACCTCACTCATCAGTGAATCAACTTGGGAAGAAGAACCTGATGGCAATCATTCGCAAAGTCAGTAAAGGAGAATTGTAATGAGTACACCTTTGGTTGGAATTATCATGGGTAGCGACTCCGATTTACCTACAATGCAAGACGCCGCAACAATGTGCGAGCAGTTTGGTATTCCATTTGAAATGCGCGTAGTTTCAGCTCATCGCACACCAGCAGACATGGCAGAGTATGCCTCCTCAGCTGCTGAGCGTGGCCTAAAGGTGATTATCGCTGGAGCTGGTGGAGCCGCTCATTTACCAGGCATGGTCGCATCGTACACAACGCTTCCCGTTGTTGGCGTACCTGTCAACATTGGCGCCATGAACGGAATGGATTCTTTACTTTCTATTGTTCAAATGCCGGGTGGCGTACCAGTTGCAACAGTTGCTATCGGCCAGGCTAAAAATGCCGGTATTTTGGCAGCACAAATTATTGGCACATCAGACTCCGAGGTTGCAGCAAAGTTGTCAGACTATAAAGAATCATTGACTGCTGAGTCGCGGGCAAAAAACAACAACCTTTGATTTTTGTCTGATCTCTGTTAGATTTTCAAGAAGCGGGTGTATAGCCCGCTTTTTTTGTATGTAGGAAGTACTTATGTCGGCAAAAAACTTTTTCGAACGCATAGCGCCTATGCCAGATATTGGCTACTTGGATAGGCCTGAATACTATGTAGATGTGCCGAGCGATTGGATCATTGCAATTACCGATGTCAGCGGTTCGACCAAAGCCATACAAGAAGGCAAGTACAAAGAGGTGAATACATGCGGTGCAGCAATTATTGCCGCATTGCTAAACGTGATGGATGGTCACGACATTCCATTTGTATTTGGTGGAGACGGTGCCACTATTCTACTTCCACCAGCTAAGCGAGAAGCAGCACAGAATGCCCTTCTACAAACAAAGAATATTGCAAAAGACGCTTATGGACTAAGCCTTCGTATCGGAATCATTCCCGTTTCCGATGTGCTCACAGAAACCAGTTCTGTTAAGGTTGGACGGGTGTTTATGTCAGAGAACTTCTGTCAACCTGTGTTCTTTGGCGGTGGCCTTGCCAAAGCCGATGTGCTGCTGAAAGACCCCGAATCATCGCATCTATACCAAATTGCAGACATACCTAACCCCCAGGCCGACTATTCTGGTTATGAATGTCGTTGGAGTAAACACCCCGCAGCTAACGGAAATGTGTACAGTGTGCTTGTGCAAGCGATTGCTAGCGACGTATCAACGCACGGGGAAATATACAGTACCGCTCTCGACGGCATCTACGAAATTTTTGGCGACATGCAATCTAGGCACCCAATCGCAGTTGAACGGATGCGGGTTGCGACTGGTGTGAAAGACTTTACTTGTGAAGTTGCCTTTCGTACTCCAGGTGGCGGACTGTTGGAAGTCATGAAGCTGTTTGGTTGGAGTATCGGTGGCTTTCTTCTGTGGAAATTTGTGAAGAAAATCTGGGAACCGTATCGCGCCACAGTACATGCTGCAACGGACCATGAAAAATTCGATGATACATTGAGAATGACCATTAGCGGATCTAACAAACAGAAAGAGCTTTTGATTCAGTATCTCGAAGAAATGCGCCGCCGTGGAAAAATTGCCTATGGTATTCACGAAGCCCCTCGCTCGCTCATGACGTGTATCGTGTATGAACGATTTGGAAGACAAGTACATTTTGTTGATGCCGACAATGGAGGGTACGCGCTCGCAGCAAAACAAATGAAGGAAATGCTAAAGCAAAGCCAATCCTAACAAGCTCTAGCGAAAGACATCTACCTTTACTGAGTACACAATTTGGCGGCCTAACCCTGTTGAAGGAATGGCATTGATATTGGGATGTTTGCGGATGTACTCCGGCTCTAACATGTCGCTATCGTTGACATTCGTTATCGCCAACATGTGCACAACATCAAGAGAGCCCAAACGCTGGCGATAACCGATATTGAGATCAATTGTAGATTGCCAGGGAATTAATTCGTAACTCCCCATCACTTCTGAGTGTGCTCTGCATTTGGCCGAAATGACCCAATCGCCGAATGTACGATGAACCCCAAAATCTAAAGAGTGTTGTGGAGCATGTAAAAGCTGCTGTTGGCCTTCCACACCTGCATTGAGAACCATTGAATAAGCAAAAAGTACGTCTACAAAACCAGCGTCTTGCGTCCTTCCCTCCACTTCAATGCCAGTAGAAGAAAACTCGTCAATGTTTTCATATGTTCCAGCCCGTCCAGGAGCTATCGAAGGAGTCCTAGCAATCAATTGTTGGTAAACGCTGTGGTAACCTTGCAGCTGAACAAAGTACGACTCGGAACCCCACAGCCATGCCAGCTCAAAGTTGGTGGCATTCTCTGGAACGAGGTTGGGATTCCCAACGACGGTAGGATGGTTGAAATACAGTTCAAAAGTGGTAGGGACCCGAAAAGCCTGTCCAAACATGGCTTTCACGCTCGACATGTCAGATAGCTGGTAAACCACCGCGGCCTGTGTCGCAACATCGCTTCCGAACTGCTCGTTCTGGATAAACCTAACACCACCTGTGAATAGAAACGGTTGAAGCTCATATTGAACATGGCCAAAGGCAGACCATTCGACGGAAGCTTCGTTGTTCAACAGGTTACTGATCAAGTTCGAATCAGCCTTAACATCATAAACTTTGTGGAAGCCACCAGCGCGGTGTTCAATATTTCCCCCGGCTGTGAAGGCTAGAGATGGTGTGATCGCATAGTCTGACTGTACGGAAAGGTCACCGCGATATGTGCCGAGCCGAATTTCACGCGAACCATCACTATTAACAACAAAGTCTCTCTTTACCGCATCAAACAAACCGTTGACACGAAGACTAATGTCTTCATTGATATTCGCATCGTGTCCAAGCGAAATGAGCATGCCTTTGTCACTCACATCTTTGTTGCCACCAGATTCGAACGATGGATTCGTGCCAAAATAGCTGAATTCGTGCGTGTAACCATTGAGGAAGAAGTCTGTGTTTCCATACTCAATCGTATAGGTTACTGTGCGTCTGCGAACACGCTCCTCCATGAAAAACGAGCTGTCGTTGCGCCGTTGTTCAATGGCCGCATT
>JAUHYX010000239.1 GCA_030426285.1 bacterium | reverse complement strand
TTGGCGGATGAGCCGCTGATGGCGATCAACGTGCCTGCTTCGGCATCCGCGGCCGACTTGGCCAAGCCGACCTTATTGGGTTCCGTTGGGCTGACGACCGCGTAATAAGTCTGCCCGTCAACAAGCCCAGAGATAGCGCTGGAGCCGGCCCCCACCTCATAGACGACCGGATCGCCTGTGCGGAAACCCGTGGGAGCGCCCGTGTCGATCTTGTTCGCTGAGATGGCGCTCGACCCAGGATTGAAGGTGGAGGCCTTCTTGCCTGTGCGAACCTTCGCTCCGGACTTTACCTCGGCGACCGTATTGTTGTTCGCCGTGTTGATAACGATCACGGGGCCAACCGCGCTCTGGCCGGACACACCAAAGGGATTGACGATGTTGGTGAAGAACACCACATAACTCAACTTCGTACCATTGGCGTCAACAATCTGAAATCCACCTTTGGGATAGCTGTTTTGAATTGACACCTGGTTACCGAATGAGTCAGCAGATTCATACTGGGTGTGCAGAAATGGGTTGCTCTCCAACGCCGTATCTACATGCGAACCTCGAATACCAATTGTTACACCGACATGTGTTGCTATCATCAGCAAGAATAACTGCAGAACCCGCTGACGTTTTACTGAACATTGCAACATCAAACTTCATTTCCCTTTTGTGCAACAATTGTCACAAAATAGTTGTACGCAGTAAAATAGCATTTGAACGTCTTGCAAATGCAGTCTTTTTACAAATCAATCAAGGTATGTCATGAAGTACAGTGTTTTGTCGATCGCCGCAGTAGTATTCGTAGCAGTCGCCTGCTCGAGCAAAGATTTTGACTTTAGCAGTAGTCAGATCTCGGAGTATCCCAAACGCGGTAGCCAATCAAAGCTCGATGAATTGTTCTTGGAAGCATGTGAAGACGACCAACAATTGCAGAACATCCGAGAAGAAGTCGCAGAAGCTTTGGAACACTCACAAGAAGCCGATGTTGCGGTTGCAGCTCACCAAAAGCGTTTCGAAAGATACTTCAAGAACGCAGAACAGTTGTCGACTTCGATAGGAGACTCAACCCTACAGGCCAGTTTGAAGCACTTGCTGCAGCGGAAACTTCTCACCCTACAACGTGCAATGTCTACCAACAACCATCTCGTTGGAGAAATTCTGGAGCACAGCCAGGGAGTCAAAGACCAATACGCTGCACTCAAAATCTTATCAACTCTACCAATGATTGAACAACATGCCACTGATGAAAAACCGGCTGAACAAGAATTGCGAGAATTGAAGAAACACATCCAGCAACTAGAACAGCAGTTGCAACAGGCCAATCAACCGCAATTGTAGTGCGTGACCAACGCAATACACCTTTAGAGAATCTATCGGTAGTTGATTGAAAGGCAGCTTCTAAAAGGTCAACTTGAAGTAGTAACTACGGCTTCATCGTCAGTGTCAAGTTCTTCAAACTCTTCGAAAACCTCAAATCGCAAATTTTCGCAATAGAATACTCGCTCGCTTGTGGGTATCCCATTAAAAATGCTGGTGAAATTGTATATGGGATAGTCTACCATTGGATTGGCATCTACCGGTATTAGAGAAGACTGTCTCAAAACGAGGTTGCGCCAATCGGAGTTGTCCCAGCCATTTTCGAGCATCAGACTGTCAATTTGGTCGTCAGAAACACCAAGCAAGCGTTGTTGCCTAACAAATGTCATTGCGGCTTCGGGTATTTCAATTCCAGAATTGAACCCGAACCGATCAAAGAGAAGAAGCGGAATTAAGGCAGGTAGGACCGCTTGCGTCAGGAGTCCAAATGGCGTCATATAGTCCACCACCCAGTGAAAATAATCTACAAAACCATAGACTGTGTCCTCGGTCATTAACATGTATGCAATGCAATGGTACATAACGAAGTAGATAGCAGATGCCGACCAAATATGTGGTGTCAATTCAGCAATTGAAGGAATACGCAACTCTTTGAACCTATGATGGAGCTCGAATAGAAATACTCCTCCGGTAATGAACGCTGAAAGTAATCCAAATGTTGGTCCCATCTCAACAATCGAAGTCAGCGCTGCAACAAAGCCAAACAACAGAATTTCTCCTTTAACAGAGCGAATTTTTGTGCGGTTCGTTTGGGGCTGTTCGGGAATCTCAACACTTGCGTGATTCTTACTAGAAAGAACCAGTCGTTGCTGACAATGTTCTTGCATGTCTTCCAAATACTCAGGTGTTGCGAGTAGTTCTAGTGTTGTCCACCCACGCATAAACTCAGCCACAAGTTCATGGCAGTGCCCGCCGTCGGACTCATCATCTCCTCCTTCTGATACTGCAACTACTTTTAGAATTGAATTCTGTTGCGTAACAGTAAGCCAACAATGTTGTTGCAGTTTTTCGGAAAAGTCTCCTAAGAAAATGCGATTCTCACTACATTCTTCAATCCAACAGGACATGTACCGAACTATCGAGAGTGATACAGCATGGAAAAAGTCTTCGTGAATCTTAGTGTTGTGCGTGAGTTCACACGACTGTTCAGATCCAGTACTTTCAAATAATGGAATGTTTGGTACGGTACTTTGTTGTCTATGTGTCACGTAAGTGTTCCCCACGTTGCGATGTACAAAATATTCAGGACTGACACACTCCTAGGAGCCACTGCTCAAGCGAGCTTGCTGGAAACCCAACTACCAAAGTGGAATGGTTTAATTGATGGCAAAAGCAGACAGCATCAGGCCGAGCATTGAAGCAAATATAGCACTCTCTGTCTATTTCCCTTATTGAACGAGTATCTGTGGTAGATTGTTCGCAATCATTTACAGCACGCCACCTGCGTATAGAGGCAGGTACCTGTGTACAATTTTGTTCCTCTGAAAAACCATGTGTAGATTGTTCTTGTGCAAGGTATGTTGGCGCATTTCAGATGTCCAGATATATCTTCAATTGAATCTCTACAATCAAATTGTTGGGAGTAAACTGTGTTTTGAGTTTGCTCTCAAGAAAGGAACAGAATGAATTTGCCTGCATTTCATGGCGCGCCGCTCCTCAGATATATTGGCATGTTGTGCCTCACTGGTACATTGTTGGTTGGCTTTGCTGGACAGAAACTGGAAAAACAAGAAGTTGAACTCCAATACGCAGAACACGCAGACAATGCCAAGGAAGCCAAGCGTGAACTAGAGCATTTGGAAAATCTCTTAAAAAACAGAGAAAAGACAGAATTCCACGAACGCCTTCTCGAATTGCCGCCAGACTTTCTGGAGCGTATAGGAGACGATGGATTGCTTCTGTTCAAGTCAGCGCTTCGTGCTGACAGTAAAGCAGGGTTTTTCATCCTACTGGAAAGAGAAGCATCGAATTACTTGTCAGATCAAGTGCGTCGCTCGAAGGTTTTCTTGATGACTTTTGACTATCATCGATTGTGGGCCACTGAGTTAATGTTGGAAATCGGGATTGACTTTGAAACAAGTGTTTCTGGTTTCCGCAACTATCAACGGGAAGTCACTTTGCGAAGAATACTGACATCTTTAGCTAAAGGTAAAGAGTTGGATCTTCTTTTACAGTTTGGTTTTGAACCACTTTCAAGCTATCAGGACAATCTTGGAGAGCACGTATGCTTGTTGCTCGAAGGGGTGCGATCAGAAAACTCAGTCTTACTCAACCATGCATTGTTTGATCTTGGCTGGTGTGGCAATTATGATCGTTATGCAGACAGTGCAGAAGTAAGTCGTCCTGCAATATTTGCTACCGTCACTGCCTTAATCGTCAATGAAAAACACTCAGTCAGTAGAAAGTTGATGGTGTTGAAGTACAATAAACTTGTTGCCTGTGGGGTGCTTGGAATTGATAGTTCGAACACGCTGTATATCGGTGGTACTCCTTTGCAAGAAATTCATGTAGATGATGCTATGAAACAGATACAAGAGCGAGGTTTCGATTGAAAGTTCTAATTCGCCTCTGTTTGGTACTTTCGATATTCATGATTATTGGCTGTCAAGACTCGGAAATTCCCCCTTCCAACCAGAAAGTCGGTAACGTGTTTGTCAATACTCCTTTGGAAGAACTGGAAATGGCTTTGCTCACTCGAAATTGGACGTACATTGAGAGAGTGGTCAAGGATGTTACGGCAGATGATTTCAACAACATACGAGGATCGGATGGTTCAAGCATTTTGTTCATCGCGGCTAGAGAGTTTCCAGTTTCAGTCTTGTTGCTTGCAGAAAACGGAGCAGATCCCTTTTTTGCTCAGGACTCTGAAGTTCCGATTGTTCAGATAGTCAGGCAAAAGAATTACGTTGGTGTGACGAAAGCTCTGATAGCATCTCAGGACTATGATCGAAGGTTTGTTCGAATACATAATGGACAAGAATATGAGATGTCAGTCTTGGATGCCATGATTCAGTCCGCCGATGATCGTATGATAGAAGTCTTTATTCAAAGAGGAGTCACACTTCCAGATTCCCTCGTGGTAGATGGGAAGCGCGTTTCAACTCTTATGTGGGCCGTCGACAATTTGGCGGTACCTTTGGTGCGTGACATTTTGTATTGCTATGGAGCTTGTCAAGAGCTGCGTGAAAACAGAAATAGATCTCATGCCACGCTGAAGCTAGTTGACCTCATCAACACCAAGGCTAGTCAAGTAAGTTCAGATGAAGAAATTGAGAAGGTTAGGACCATTCAGCGGCTCTTTGATCTGTGCCTAGGTGTATAGCAACGCAAACTAAGAACCACGTTGGTGCTCGAGAAATAGCCCGTAGGAATGGTAATCACGGAGAATTGTATCCCAATGGTCGTAGAGTAATTCGGGTAGAAATGGATGAGTTTGTCGGGTTTGATCGGAGTGGGCGCAAAACAAAGTTTATGACAATTATTATGGAAAATGGTCAGTACACGAATGCATTCCCAGGAAAAGTTAATAATTGATTTCGTAACAGACTTTGACAAGGTTGCCGTTGATAAGAAAGTGTTTCCAGAGTTGGAGAGCTCCGATAATATTCCAACAATCGAGGAGACTGTTGACAAGAACTATCAATGGTTTGGAGAATCTGAAATTCTTATATGGGATCCCCACAATCCCGCCAACTCTTTATACTTCCAGGCATGTATTCTGGACTTTTGCTACC
>JAUHYX010000008.1 GCA_030426285.1 bacterium | reverse complement strand
ACTGTATGTAGTCAATGCCAATAGTGCTTTTGTAGTCGATGTGAATGCACACCTCGCCATTGTCGGTAAATTTCAACGCGTTGCCAACTAGGTTGACGAGAACCTGACGCAATCGAGCTTCGTCTCCCACAATATTTTCAGGAACCTTCGATGTGAAATGCACGAAAAGTCGATTATTGGACTTGAGGGATGACGGCACAAAAAGTTCAGCAATTTCTTCGACACAATTGGTGATGCTGAATGGCTTTTGGTCTATGACTAGTCGACCAGCTTCAAGCTTTGAGAAATCGAGAATATCATTCACAACGTCCAGCAAATTTTTACCACTTATTCGGATGATTTCTAAATACTCTCGCTGTTCTGTTGTGAGGGGTGACTCAGTAAGCAAACTCACCATTCCTATAATGCCGTTGAGAGGAGTTCGAAGCTCGTGTGAAACTGTCGACAATAGTGCCGACTTGGATCTTGTAGCTTCATCGGCCACAATGAAAGCCGTATCTCGTTCAAGTTTTGCTGCGCGTTGTTTGTTCTCGAGTTCAAGTTTGTCTTCCAACAAAGTCTTAACAACGCGCACCAATTCAGATAAGCCAATGATGTCCTGAGTCGTGATACTGGGATCTAAAGCAGTAATAATGTTGCGCAGTTCGGCAATGACCGCGGCGTTCTTTTCAGACTCGCGTTGCAAGCGGTTGTTTGCAGACAGCAGTTCATCAGCCCCCAATTCCATGGAACGTTGAACCATGCGAATTTCGGACTTAGCTTGAGTCAAGTACTCGTCCATCTGTCGAACAAAGCTGTCAAACTCCGGCGACGATGGTATACGATCACCAAATGATCTAGCGAGTAATTCCTGAGTTTTGGGAGACAACTGGTGCATGTGCTCAGTCTCTCAGAAACTGAATGTTGATTCAGTGGTTTGTGTTAGGCCTTTTCTATCGCGCTTGTGTGGGTAAAGCGCCTTTTTTCTGTCTGTGGATAAACTAAACAATAACATCACAAAGCGCAATTGCAGTTCACAAAGTTGTTTCACCTTTTTTCATAGCGTATGTTTGCACTGCTAACCCCATTTATATAGTACCGAGAGATTGCTATGAAATCAATAGTAGCTATTGCTGTAGTCTGTTTTGTCGTAAGTTCTTTAAGTAATAGTGCTTATGCGCAGGACTCAGTGGCAGATGCGTGGAAAACGAGAGCTGTATTTACTGCAAATTTGTCGCAGGCACACTTCGACAACTGGAGCAAGGGTGGTGAGAGCAACCTAGCTTTTCAAACCGGAATCTCAGTTCATGCGAATATGTCAAAAGAAATGTACAAATGGAAAAACTCACTCAAAACGAAGTATGGTATCACTAAAATTGGTGATGAAGACACAAAAAAGTCTGCCGATGAGCTTAAACTGGAATCGACGTTTACATACTTGGTGGACGGCACGCTAAACCCGTTTGCTGGCGTGGAATGGAGTACGCAATTCACAAAAGGTTATGAGTACTTGGACACAGAGCCACCAACAAGAATAGCAGTATCAAACTTCATGGATCCTGGATATTTCGTTGAGAATTTGGGTGTTAATTGGACGCCTGACGAAAACACTAGTCTTCGTTTGTCTTTCTCTGCGCGACAAGTTGTTTCGAGTGAGTTCACGAAGTACACAGACGATCCAGAAACCCCTGACGAAGTAGAAACGCTCCTCACGCAGTTCGGTTTTAGACTTGCCGGAGATTGGGAATATTCAGTGCACGAGAATATTAATTACTCAACAAGTTTTGCATTGTTCAATGACTTCCGTGAAATAGAAGAAACTATTGCTCAGTGGGAGAACGTTGTTGAAATGAAGGTGACTGACCTTCTGAATGCCAATGTCAATTTTGACCTGTACTATGATCCGCAAGTCAGTTCTCGCAGGCAAATCCGCGAAGTGCTGTCTATTGGGTTGTCGTATACAATTGGACAGAAATAATGAATCTACGGCGCGCTGCTATAAAGCTATTGTGTTTGATTGCACTTGTTTCATCAAGTGCAATCGCACAGTCTATTGACACTGACCTGTATTCAACGCAGTCGCCATACCACACTATTTTCTCACACCTCCGATACTTGCAACACGACATGTACTACAGTCCTTCCGTTGCAAGTGGAACGCTTGCTGGAGTTGACTCAGCTTCAGTGGATGCCAAGCAGCTCGCATTGCGTCTCAAGGATGTGTTAGATCAAAATGGACTCTTGGTCGACCTCGACCAACTTCCTAGAAACAAAAACTATATCGATAGCGTGTCCGGCAAAGCAAAGTATGTTCTGTTTGCCACACATCCGGGAATCTTTGTTTCTCAACAATCGGACGGATCTTGGAAGTTCAGTCAAGAAACTGTCGAGCAAGTGCCGGACATGTACCTTAACCTTTTTCCATACGGCACGCGTTGGATAGTTGAGTCTCTTCCAAAAAATTCCGAGCGCTTTTTAGGTTTGCAGCTGTGGCAATATGTTGGCATAGTTGTGTTGCTGCTTGTTGCATACCTCACGTACATTGTAGTAACATGGTTGCTGAAGAACCTGTTTGCTTCAATTCTGCGAAGAATAAAACTCGAAGATGTAGCAGATACACTAATTAAAGGTGCCGCCAAACCTGTTTCCATGCTGTTGGCATTCGGTTTTGCTATGCGCCTTTTGCCAGTACTCAAGCTTCCAGTAGAGGTGTATGTTGTCCTCGATGCGACGGCGCTGATTGTCGTTGGTGTTCTGTCTATAGTAGTCGGTTTTCGTGTAATCGACATACTGTCAGACTATCTGGAAAAACTTGCTAGCAACACGCCAAGCACGCTCGACGATCAGTTCATACCTCTGCTTCGCAAAGTGCTCAAGATAGTTGTCGTTGTTGCCGGTGTGATCGTAGTTCTTCAGTCTTTACGCATCGACATAACAGCTCTTTTAGCCGGTATTTCTATTGGTGGTTTAGCGTTAGCACTGGCTGCTCAGGATACTGTGAAGAACTTCTTTGGTTCGTTGATGATTTTTGTAGACCGACCATTCCAAATTGGCGATTGGATTCTACATGATGGCCTAGAAGGTACGGTTGAAGAAATCGGATTGCGTTCTACACGCGTTAGGTCTTTTTATAATTCTATTGTCTACATACCAAACGGTCAACTTGCTGATGCAACCATTGACAACATGGGTATGCGGGTGTACCGGCGCTTCAAAACCACTGTAAGCGTTACGTACGATACACCGCCAGACATCATTGAGGGGTATGTTGAAGCCCTGAGAGAACTAGTGTTGCAGCACCCGAGAACGCGAAAAGACTACTTCGAGATTCATCTCAACAACATGGGGGCAACATCATTGGATATTCTTGTATATATCTTCTTTGAAGTGGAAGACTGGTCCCAGGAATTGAGGGCGCGACAAGAGGTTATTCTGGGCATGATGAAAATTGCAGACAAAATGGGCGTCCGGTTCGCATTCCCTACCCAAACAATACACATTGAAGACTTCCCAGAAAAACGAAGTTTAACACCGCAAGCCGCTCAAGACCCAGAATCTGTAAACACTTTGGGCAAGGCAGAAGCAACAGCGTACGCTCAGCATTTGACCCAAAAGTGGCCAGAAATGCCGCCACCTTCTCAAGTACCTGAATAGGCAAATTTCGTTGTCGCAGGAATTCCGCGAACAACTTCTGCAGAAGTTCGGCCACGGATAGACACTTTTTCCTGCAATGTAAATGCTGTTGTATCAACTGCGTGGGCCTGAACCAATGCGGACTCTGAAGCAAGCATACATGTATTGAACTGCTTGTTAAGTTCTTCTAGGCGTGAGGCAACATTTACCACATCACCGGTTATTTTGTACTCTCTGTGCAAGTTGGACCCTACCATTCCCACGAGTGCTTGCCCTGAATGTACACCAATGCCAATCCGTGTTTCCTGAAGCTCTGAATTGTCTATTCGCCTTTGTAGCTCTTCGAGAATATTCACACCCGCAGCAACTGCTTTGCTTGCATGAGATTTGTCTTGCAACGGTGCGCCAAACACTGCCATAAACCCATCGCCAAGCAGCTGGTGAACCATGCCATCGTGTTGGTGAACAGCATGGATCATAAAGGAGAACAAGGAGTTTAAGTAGTTCACAACCGTCTCAGGTTCGCGTCCTTCAGCAAAAGCCGTAAACCCGCGTACATCCACAAACATTATTGAAACGTCTTGACGGCGCGACTCGGGCTCACCTTTCTTTTCAATGAGTTGGTCGACAACTGCTGGAGATGTTTGTCGACCAAAGATCTTCAACACCTCATTGCGTTCTTCCTGCGCCAACATTGTGCTCTTAAAATGACTTCGAAGCTGCCGGGCAACAAATGCGGCGAGTATCCCAGCAATGAGAATTATAACAGCCGATTGTGTATGCAAGACCGGATTATTCATCATATGTGCAGATGCAATGACGGCGTGGTCTGCGCCATGCATGCTCAACACAACGTATACAAGCACATAGGCCGCGGTGCTCAACATACCGACAAACAAAGCATGACTGCTTTGCAGCCTAAGAATTGACATCACAATGAACGCGAAATAGATGCTTGAAACAGGTGTGTGCAACACGTCGAGCGGATTGTTGAGCCCAAACCCAATCAAGAGCATAGCAACGGTCGGTATAATTATTTCATTTGCCGCCGACGAATACCACCACCAAGTTGGAGGCAACAATTGATGTTGCAACCAATACTTAATTCGATACTGAAAGCCCAGCTCCATGAGAGCCAATATTGCGGTGGCTCCCAACGGAATAAACTGATTGGTAGGTGCACCCAGCAATGGCAAGGCATCTGCGCCGACAAAAACATACGTCAACAACGTAACAAAGAAGCCAACTGTGAATACAACTGAAAGCAGCTTAGTACGCAGAAGCTCGATCTTCAACAATTCTAGACTCAGCTGATCTGCAAACGAAGAATCTGCCTTCCTCACAGTATTCAGCATTGTCATCGAAAGCTCAAATATGCTCATGTCAGACCAAGGAGTTGTGCTTAAGAGTTCTTGCAAAATAGCAAACTTCGTGCTTCAATGTATGTGTAGCATGTGGTGAAAAAATTCTTTAGAGCATGTGTCCTTTTCGAATTTTGTGTGTCGTTCCATACATTCGTATGAGTTTGTATTATTTGGAGTAGCTATGAAGAGACTTTCTACTATTGTGTTGTGTTCAGCTTTTTTGCTTCCGCTGTCTGAAGGGAACGCGCGCGATGCGCGTGTGACACAGATTCCAAGTGGCAATGCATTTCAGTGTATGACATGTCACAATTTTTCAACTGGTGGATCCCGAAATCCATTCGGACAGACAGTTGAGAGCGATTTTTTGAACCCAGCTGGACCCTTTGGAGTTGTGGACTGGGGAAATGAACTTGCTCTGTTTGATTCGGACGGTGACGGTTTCACCAATGGAGAAGAGCTCGGTGATGCAGAAGGAGCCTGGTTGAGTGGTCCAGTAATGCCAGGATACACTGTAAGTAATCCGGGAAGTGATATGAGCACTCCTCGCATGGGCGCAACTGCGAATGTTGTCGTTGATCTTAAAGACATGGGTGAACACGAAGGTAAGAGTCTGTGGATGCGCCTCGTTGATGTAGAAACTGGAATGGAAGTGACTCGCACGCAACGCATCAATATCTCATCTGAATTCAAAGTTGGACTCATGGGCATGGAGGCGGGCAAAGACTACTTCGTAGATTTCTTTGTCGACGAAAATAACAATGGGACATACGAAGCACCACCAGCGGACAAAGCATGGCGAATTGCTGTTACTGCAAATGGGCAGGATATGACGGAGACGTTCACAAACAGCGACAATTACGTTGATATAATGTGGGGTCAGGTTGTATCTGTTGACGAAAACGGTGAAGTGGGAAGCCTTACTGTCGAATCGGTGTATCCGAATCCAGTATCGGATATTGCCACAATCGATATTTCATCAAAAGCGGTAGGCCAACTTGTAGTTGAAGTGGTAGATATGTACGGAAATGTTGTGACGACATTGTTTGATGGCGTCATGACAGAGTCTGCGAAAACGCTAACATGGAATATTTCAGGTCGTGCAGATATCGCCTCTGGTCGTTACTATGTGCATGTATCTATGGGCAATGATATTGCCGTAGCGCCATTAACAGTTAACCGGTAAAATTTCCATAAAATCAAAGATTACATGTTTGTAGTTGAAGAGATTTGTCTATCTTTGAACTGTCCAAACGCAAAACAAGAACACAACAAGACCAAATTTTCACGTACATGAACACAACTTTTATCACATATCGTTTTACCGGATTTCAGGACGTACTTCCTGTTTTCGACCGCGATTGTGTGGTGAAATTGTATTCAAATCAAAGGTATCCGTGGAAATTATAGACTTGTTGTCTTAGCATATAAGCATGTTTATTGAGAAACCGCGGAATCATTTGATTGCCGCGGTTTTTTTTTGTCCGAACTGATCAGCCCCATTTCAGTTTTTCTCACACAGGTAAGGGCTACTCACAATGAAAGAGTTGCTACGTTTATTTACATACATCAAACAATGGCGCAAGCTGTATATACTTGCTGGCTGTATGCTAGCCTTCTCTATGGTATTGCGCGTGATTGAACCTCGGGTGATACAAATTGCGGTTGACGGAGTGTTTGCGCTATACGAAGACTCGTCAATTGAGGAGTATACACCTGTAGATGGTGTCACGTCGTGGTTATATGGCATGATTCCGTCGTTTGAGCGCTCAGAGTTGGTACTCGGGCTCGTATACTTGGGACTATTGTTTTTGGGAATTGCAGCAATTCGCGGTGCGTTGATGTTCTTCTCAGCAACAATTACCGCTTCAACAACTGAAAAAGCAGTGAAGAAACTGCGCGATGACTTGTTTTCGTGGTTGCAGTATTTGCCCATGAAGTTTCACAGTGGCATGACTACCGGAGAGTTGATTCAACGGTGTACTGGTGATGTAGACACCGTGCGACAATTTCTCGGTACGCAGATTGTTGAGGTGTTGCGCTTGTCTTCGCTTCTGCTCGGATCGATGTGGATGATGTATACAATACATCCACTCTATGCTACTATCTCAATTGCCATTCTTCCGTTTATTGGTGTATCTGCATGGTTCTTCTTTAAGAAAGAGCGGCAGGTGTGGGATAGACATGAGAAGGAGCAAGACAAATTGTCATCGATCGTACAGGAAAACCTTGCAGGAATTCGAGTCGTACAGGCCTTTGCAAAGGAACAAACCGAGATTGAACGGTTTGAAGAACAGAATGAACGCAAGCGCACCGTCGGAATAGAACATGTGAACCTACATGCGTGGTTCTGGCCTATTTCAGACATGTTGATCAATGCGCAGATTATCGTGGCAATTTTTGCCGGCGGCTACTTTGCCGCTAGTGGTGAAATTACGCTTGGACAACTTCTCGCGTTTTACACATACGCAGTGCTCGTTACTTGGCCATTGCGTAGAATTGGTCGAATTGTAACGCAAATGGGAATGGCCGTTGTTGCTGTTTCAAGAATAACTGCCATCCTTGGTGAACGCAAAGAAGAATATGGAGAAGAGGAACACCCTCAAATGCCAGAGTTTGGTGACATTGAGTTTAGAAATGTTTCATTCAGATACACGGATAGTGATGAACACGCACTTCACGACGTGAGCTTTACGATAAAGCATGGCGAACGAGTTGCGGTGTTGGGACCAACCGGAGCTGGTAAGTCGACAATTATATCGCTCTTGCTGCGATTCTTTGAACCAGAGTCCGGTGAAATTTTGATCGGAGGAGTGAATCTCAACAAGTTTCCGAAGTCGTATCTGCGCAAGCAAATTGGAACCGTTCATCAAAACGCATTTCTGTTCTCAACCACGATTCGAAACAACATTGCATATGCAAAACCTCATGCATCTGACCGCGAAATTGTACATGCTGCAACATCTGCGCATATACACGGAATAGTTGACATTTTCCCGCATGGATATGAAACCATGGTCGGAGAAAAAGGTGTCACTCTCTCGGGTGGTCAGAAGCAACGAGTCGCGCTGGCGCGAACGCTAATCACAGATCCACAAATTCTTGTGCTCGACGATGCAACGTCGGCCGTGGATACAGAAACAGAAGTAGCTATACAGCAAGCTCTTGAGAAACATATGGATGGAAAAACGAGTGTGGTGGTGACACATCGCCTCACCGCTGTTCAGGACGCAGACAAAGTGTTGGTTCTCGACAACGGTAAACTCGTAGAACAAGGAAGCCACAACGAGCTTTTACAACTCAATGGTTTCTACAAAAAGGTATACTCAATACAAGCTTCTTTGGAGGAGCAAATCCGAAAGGAGGAACGTCATGTCCGTGATGGAGGACGTTGAATATAAAGACAAAGGAAGACTGAAGCCATTTCTTAAGCGAATGTTTTCATATACACTTAAGTACCCACAATGGTTTTGGCGATTCGCTGCATTTATGGTGGTCGTTGCGGCGGTTGATGCTGCATTTCCTTTCATCTGGTCTAAATATATTGATCTCGCAGTGGTGCCTGCAATTACAGGTGCAAAAACCGGTGGGATCGAGTCTGTAGATGATTCCGTGTTTTGGTGGTTTGCAGCTATCTACGTGGCAGTAGCGATGGCGCAGATTGTTGGTGTTCGGCTGTTTATCAAGTATGCAGGACTCATTGAAGAACACGTTATGGCAGACCTGCGAAGCGGGCTGTTTCGCAAGCTCCAAGAGTTGACGTACTCGTACTATGACAAAAATGCTCAAGGGTGGTTGCTCTCGCGAATCACCTCAGATACAGGCCGCGTTACAGAGGTCGTTTCATGGGGACTCGTTGAAGCAATCTGGGGCATTGTTAACATTGTGATTAGTCTTGTACTCTTGTTTACATGTAGTGTCGAGCTCGGACTGATTGTAGCTGTCTCGCTTCCAGTTCTCTTCTTTGTTTCGGTGCGAATCAGAATGCTGATACTCCGTTACTCGCGCAAGGCACGAAAGCTCAACTCAGAAATGACGGCAAACTATAATGAGCACATTGATGGAGTTGCAGTCAACAAAAGTACCTCTCAGGAGCATCGGGTTATCTCAGAATTTGATGAATTGTCAGGTCAAATGAAATGGGCCTCATACAAGGCATCCTACTATACTGCCATGTATATGCCACTTGTCATTTTTCTCGGCGCAATCGTTGCCGTAATCGTGATGGGAAGAGCAGGAGCGTTGGAAATCAGCGGCGACCCAGAAATGACTGTCGGTGTCTTTGCAATGGCCGTGATGTATGCAACCAATGTGTTCATACCAATTTTTGATATCTCGGTGTTTTACGCCATGGCACAAGGAGCAATTTCTGCAGGAGAACGCATTTTTACTCTTCTCGATGAGGAACCAGAGATTGAGGACTCACCAGATGCAAAACAGTTTGATAGTATTCGCGGTGACGTTGAATTTGAGAATGTAACGTTCCAGTACTCAGCTGAAAAGACTGTGCTGCACGACGTGTCATTTTCAGTTCCCGCTGGAAAAACCGTAGCACTAGTTGGTGACACAGGAGGAGGCAAATCAACCATTGTACGTTTGATTGGCCGCTACTATGATATTCACAGCGGGCGAGTGTTGATCGATGGCATTGACATTCGCGACCGAACTCGTTCCAGTCTTCGCAAGCAGATGGGAGTTGTTTTACAGACTCCGCATGTGTTTTCTGGGACAATTCGCGACAATATCGCATATGGCAACAATTCCTGCACGGAAGAGAGAATACATGAAGTGTTGCGCTTAGCAGGTGCGGAAGACATGATTGCTCGCTTGAGCGAACGTGTTGGAGAGTCTGGCGATGGTTTGAGCTCAGGTGAAAAGCAACTTATATCCATTGCGCGGGCGTTGTTGGTTGATCCGCGGATACTGATCATGGATGAAGCGACATCTTCGGTGGATACACTAACAGAAGCGCGTATTCAGCAAGGAATTGCAAATATTGTTAAAGGTCGAACAGCCTTTATTATCGCACACAGATTGTCGACCATTCGAAACGCAGATATTATCATGGTGGTTCGCAAAGGAGAAATCATCGAAAAAGGAACTCATGCAAGCCTCATGGCATCAAAGGGTGTTTACCACAGATTGTACACTCTGCAACTGCAGGATGAGAGTACGGAGCAAGCCCTCAACACGGTTGGCTCGGCTACCTAGTGTTTCGACTCTACTATTGACAAACGACACGCGACGTGCGAAAACACGTCGCGTGTATCGTTTTAAACGCAAAGTTGTTATACTTATAGGTCTTGCACCGTACTAATCATACAAAGCTCAATATTCCAGGGGGAACACATGAATCTTAAATCGATATCCAGCGGGCTCCTGTTGTCGCTATGCCTCGTTGGGTTTACAGCAGCAAATGCCAGTTCAGATCACGCGGAAGCTGATATTCGCTATGTTGAATCAGCGCAATACGATGTTCACGCAGCTACTCAACGCGCAATTCAAGATGGGCTGCAGTGGAATGCATTTGCGCAAAACAATCCAACTTGGAAAGCTGAGTTTGATGAGCGTACGGGTACACCGCGACGTTCATTTGGTTCGCCAATTGATGTGGATGTTTCCAACGATCCAGTGCAGGTAGCAGAGGTGTTTCTTCAACACCAGCTGTCTCAATACACAAAAGATATTGACCTCCGGTTCAACAATGTTAGTGAAACGGATAAATACTACTACATAGACTTCCAACAATACCACGAAGGTGCTCCAGTACTGTTTTCTCGCGCAACTGTTCGTTTGAACAAACAGTTTGAAGTAGTTATGTACGGACTGGAAATCCATCCGGATATAGATGCAACCACCAAAGGAATGAATGATCAAGTGTCGGCAATTGCTGCAATAGACCAAGCGTTCAAAAACCCAGTTGCAGATGTAGATTTTGTTCGAGAAGTGGCTGTTCTACCTGTACCGGTTGATGGGCGCTACGAGTACAAAATTGTACGAGCAGCAACGGTGGCAACTGAAGAAGTTCACTGGTTTGGCAGCTATACAGTGTTTATCGATGCAAAATCGAATGAGATCTTGTATCGATCAAGCAATCTTCACAATGTTGAACACCAGTTTGAAGTGAGTGGAGATGTAACGTACACCAATCCACACGAAGAAGAGGGACCGGCAAATCTGCAGTATCTCAGATTGGAACTCGACAATGGGAACACATACTATTCTGACGTAAACGGCGAGTTTACTATCGATGAAACGCTGCCCGTTTCTGGAACGCTACACTTGGATGGCAAGTGGTCGTATATTCAAGACACTGAACAAGGAAGACGAATTTCGGAACGCGTGACCATAACGAGCAATACCGATGTTATTGGGTTTTCGAGTGAAGTAGGGTTGGAAGAGGTTAGCGCATACTATCATGTTAATATTGTTCATGACTACATGAAGCAGTATTTAGAAGACTTTAGCGGCCTAGACGAACCTCTACAAACCAATGTGAACTTGAGCTCGGGAAGTTGTAATGCGTACTACGATGGTGAGTCGATCAACTTCTTTACTCAGTCGGGCGGTTGTTACAGTTTTGCACGTATTCGTGACGTGGTATATCACGAATATGGGCACGGAGTAAATGGACGTTTCTACCTAGAAAATGGTTCGTTTTTCCAGAATGGTGCTATGAATGAGGGATATGCTGATGTTTGGGGCATGGGGATCACAGAAGATCCCGTACTTGGACCAGGCACAAGAATCTCGAATCCAAACAGTTTTGTGCGGAGATACGATGGTTCAGGAAAAAGGTACCCAGACAACTTAATTGGTCAAGTACACAATGACGGCGAAATTATTGCCGGTGCATGGTGGAGAACAGGTCAAGCACTTGGAGACCCACAAGCCATGATTGAGATATTTAGTGAGTCTATGTACGGGCTTGCAACCGGTCCAAATGGCTCTGAAGGACAGGTATACCGAGATATCTTGTTAGATGCGATTCTTGCAGATGATGATGATGGAGACCTTTCAAACGGGACTCCGAATGCAACAGCAATTCTAGAATCATTCGCACATCACGGCATCTTTTTGGAAGAATCCTCATATGTACATCAACCTGTGGAGGGGGAAGAAGCTGACGTTGCAATCAACTTGACCATTGAGTCTGAAATAGGTGAGTTCTCAGAGCTCTCGAATTTTGAGACCGGTGCAGTCGTTTACTACAGACCGCTAGGAGTCAATGGGTGGAACTCAACTCAAGGTGTTCGCAGTGGGCAGCAAGGACAGTTTGCGTTCACCATTCCGGCACAACCAGCCGGTATGATTCTCGAGTATATAATTAATGTGGTTGATTCTGATGATGACGTTATTCAAACACTTCCAGAAACTTATGGTGAGGGTGGAAGTCCTTATCGTTTGTTGATTGGATTTGAAGACGTATTGGTAGATAACCTCACCGAGTCTTCGACGCAATGGACGATGGCAGATCCACTTGATGACGCCGAGACTGGACAATGGATCATTGCAGAACCGGTGCCAACAACAAATAGAGGTGTTACGGTTCAACCTGGTACTGACCATTCTGCCGATGACTCCAACATCTGTGCGGTTACTGGAAATGCAGGTGTCAATGAGCAATTCGGTGCCAACGATGTTGACAATGGTAGCACAACATTGTATTCTCCAGTGTTTGATATTTCTGATCTCAAGCGACCAGTTGTTACCTACTGGAGGTGGTTCTCCAACGCTCAAGGCGACAACCCGGGCATGGATGTATGGCGTGTTGAAATCTCTGAAGATCAAACATCGTGGATCACGATTGAAGAGACAGCTACTGAAGAACTTGCATGGAAACAGGTGATTGTAGATGTACAAAAACACCTTCCTGATGCTCAATCTGTTCAACTTCGATTCATTGCTGATGACAATCCCAACAATGGTGGTAGTATTGTCGAAGCAGCGGTTGACGATGTTGTGTTGAAGGATGCGCCAGACTTTGTTAGCAGCACTAAAGATGCGGCGGATGTTGGTGTGGCAGTATACCCAATGCCGGCACAACACACGGTTTCTGTTACTGGAATACCTGTCTCAGCTTCTATGCTGACAATTGTTGATGCAGTTGGGTCACAGGTATATAGCACTGCTCTGTCGCAAGAAACGAATAAGTCGATTTCAGTTGCAAACTTACCAGCTGGGCACTATCGACTGCTTATTGAGCTCGATTCAGAAAGCATTCAAATGCCAATTGTAATTGTGCGGTAAAAACACATTCTGGGCGCACAAGGACAATGCGGAGACCGTTCATGAAGGTTGTCATCGTTGGAACTAGTGCGTCAGGCAAAACAACTCTTGCTAGAGCCCTAGCACAAGAATGTAGTTTGCATCATATTGAACTTGATGAACTGCATTGGGGGCCGAATTGGACTGAAGTGTCTGATGAGCTCATGCTCGAGCGATTGGACGAGAAATTGAACAACTTTTCAGAATGGGTCATCGACGGAAACTACTCGGTGACCCATTCTCGTACATGGCCCCAAGCAACACATATTATTTGGTTGAATCTAGGCTTGGGGCGCACATTTTACCAAGCAGTCAAGAGAACATTCAGCCGAATATTTTCAGGAACAGAACTCTGGCATGGAAACAAGGAGAGGTTCTTGTTCCTGTTTCACAAAGACGCTATTCCTTGGTGGGTTCTACGCACATGGCGAAAACGCAGAATGGAGATGCCTGAACTCATTAGAGAGACAGTAAAGAAAAGCCAAACAGTTATTGAGATTCGGAGTCAGAAGAACATACCAGAAGTGCTAGAGCACTTAAAACAAGAACTGCGTCACCACATGCAAAAGTAGGCCAACTATTCCGCCAACAATCGTTCCGTTGATTCTAATGTATTGCATGTCACTACCCACTTGCAGCTCTACTCGGTCGGACATAGTCTTGCCGTCCCACTTGTGCACCGTTTCAGAAATCAAGCTGACAATTTCAGTTTTACGGTCAACAATTGCTGTCACAAGTGTGTCTTGCACCCACAAGCTCAGTCGATCACGGAACGCATTATCTTGAAGTAGATTCTTTCCAAATGTTTGTACAGCATCCTTCATTTTCATGCGAATCTGAGAATCTTGGTCGGCCAAATCAACCAACATTCTGTGTTTAACGGTTTCCCAAAGCTCGCGCATGTAGCGTGATGTGACCGGATGGTTCACAAAGTCCTGCTTCAATTGCTCTCCGCGAATGCGGTACTCTTCACTCGTCTTTAACTCTTCGATGAAAGAACGAACAGAAGCATTAAACCTTTCCCGCATCTCGTGATCTGGGTTATCGCTAATGTCTCGCAGTGTGTGTTCGGCTTGAGAGATAATCTTATTGTAGACCTTATTGTCAACATATTCAGGAACATACCAAGGGCTCTCTTTGCGAATTCTATCCCGTATCAAGCCTTGGTTTTCTTCTAGAAAGCGAGCAGCTGCTTTGAGGCCAGCATCGAGCAACACTTGGTGTCTATTGTTCTCGGTGAGTGTGGTAAGAATTGAGCCAGTAAGAGGTGCTACCGGAACATTGGCAATATGTTCGGTAATATTTTGCTTGAGAAAGGCGTGAACTCGCTCGTCTTGAAGTTCATTTAGAAAACCCGGTATCGCACCTGTTAGCTTGTTCGTTATCTGATTGGCATTGTCTTCGTCCGCCATCCAAGTGGCCACCTTCGTTACAATGTCTATCTTAGCAAATTTCTCTCGTAGAATAACTTCTTTCAGAAAGTGTTTTTGCAGAAAGTTTGCAAGCGCAGTGCCAATGCGGTCCTTGTTGTTTTGTATAATTGCTGTGTGGGGAATTGGTATGCCGAGTGGATGACGAAAAAACGCAGTTACGGCAAACCAATCAGCCAAAGCACCAACCATTGCAGCTTCAGAAAATGCCACCACATAGGCCAACCACGGGTAACCATTTAGCAGACTATGTGAAGCAAAGAACACAACAACCATAAGCATCAGCAAGCCAGATGCAACCATACGCATCTTCTTGAGCTCACGTCGTTGCTCTTCTTCCCTGATCGGATCAATTGGAGGTAGACTATCCACAAGAAACCACTAACTAAAAGAAATAAGGACTGCTAATAATCCGAAGTGAATCGCTAGACCAACAAACACTCCTTTGCCTGCAGAAACCTTCACAGAACTGGCACAAATGGCACCTGCTACTGCGCTTTGCCACAAAGGAAACACTCCCGTTGCCTCTGCGATTGAGACTAGCATTGTATTCGCCGGATCAACCAACTGTACTGTTGAGAGTCCAACAAGTTGCGTATCGGCAGCAAAGTGGATCACCGACTCTACAAGAATCCCAACAGCCATAATAGAAGTTGCAAAAGCAACGCGACCTGCAAACTCGAGAATTGACGGGGCTTGTGGTTGCAACAGTCGCAGCAGAGCCCAAATTCCCAGTGCACTCAACAGCATATACATAGCTCGTTGCAAGATAGCTGGCAAGGCTATGAGTTCTGGGGTGAAAACAGTGCTGCGTTGTAGTCGTTCACGCTGAGCGGCAATTTCAGCATCCGTGTAGCCCAATTCAGCATAAGACTCTAGCAACACAGTGTTTTGTTGCTGAATTTCCGCTACAATTCCAGGACTCTGATATTCGAGAAATCTTCCAGCCAACAGTGCTGCGGTATAGAGCAACAATGCAAATGCAAACGGCTGAATCCACTTCGCAAAATGAATAGAACCGGCGCGCGTTGGACTATACAAGGCGAATGCAAAACCCTGCAGCCAATCTTGTTTGTTCTGTTGTGTTGGTTCTTCTGTTTCCATGAGCTTCCAGAAAATAAAAAGCGGGACACTGAACTATTCAGTGCCCCGCAAAGATACGTTATCAACGTTATTCAACGCGAATTGTGCGATGAAATCACTGACAATTACTCAGCGCCATTTTTTGAGAAACGAACGCCAGACACATCTGGGTTCGCAGCGTAAGTCATTGTCGTTTTAATGTTCGTTTGACCTACGACTGTCTCTTGCTCTGTTGGGAGCATGACACCGCCCACAGACGTATACTTTGAGTACGATTGAGTAACAGTAACACTGCCTTGAGGTCCCGCATCTTGCTGTTTTTCAGTCTTCTCAACCAAGAATGTATTTGCATTCAAATACAGCAATGTCTCTGAAGAATCCTCAGGGTTAATTTGAGCCAACATGATCTGTCCATCGCGCATACCGCGAATCTCCAGTTCATAACCGAGATCTTGAGCATGAACCAAAGGTGTGATGTAGGCACCCAAGCGGGCATCCATCAATTCAGCACCCTGCTTTTGAACAGACTGAGGACCTTGACTCTCCCAAGCATTTGTACCGTCGCAGAGATCTTCAAAAATTACTTGGCCACCAGAGCTCAATACTAATGACTGCTTGCCATCGATGGTAGAGTACATTTCGCCTGTACCTGTAAGTGCTTGAGGGCCCGCCTGAATTGCAACTGTCATCTCAGCTGAAACAGAAGTGAGCTTATCGATATTTGCCTGGCCACCAATACCTTTTACATGTGCGGCAATGAGGTCAGACACAGACATATCAACTTCTTGCATGTCCTGCAAAGGCTTGAGATCGAGGTCATACTTCTGAATTGGACCAAACTTCTCAAGATCTGGCAACACTTCAGGAGAACCAACAATAACAAGTGCGAGTTTAGAGACGTCCATGTATTTCTTAGCGATGTTCGAAACCTGCTGTGCTGTCATTGCATCAACGCGATCTGGCAACTGCGTGTAGCGAGTTAAATCTACGCCGTACATATCAGTGTTCTGCAACAAAGAACCAACATAGCTACTACTTTCAAAAGCCATCAAATAGTTGCCAATCCACGATCTCTTGATACGATTCAATTCGTCGGCACTTGGTGGGTTTTCTACCAAGTCTTGAATTTGTTGTACAGTAACCAAAACAGATGAATCTGTAACATCGTTGCGTACTTGCGCACCTGCAGCAAATCTGTTGGCAGCGCGAGCACCAGTAAGGAAGCCAAATGGAGTGTATGTGTACGAGTGAGTTTCACGAAGCGTGCGGAACAAACGTCCACCAAAGCCTGTACCGATCATTCTCGCAGCAAGATCAAGCGTTTCGTAGTCTGGGTGTGCATATGGAACAGCGTGACTTGTGAGGATCATCGACGACTGTACAGAACCTGGGCGTTCTACGTAGTACACAACGTCAGGGGAAGAAGGCTCACCACTGCTGATATCATTCTTTACAACACGGCCTTTTTTCCAAGAGCCCAACTTTTCTTCGAGAATCGGTTTGATCTCATCGGCTGTGATGTCACCAATAACTGCAAGAGTCGCGTTGTTTGGTTTGAAGAAGTTTTTGTGATACGATTTCAAATCATTCACGCTGATAGATTCAACTGACTCTTCTGTCGCTGAAACTGCATATGGGTGATCAAAACCATAGATGACTTTGCGAGCCATTGACTGAGCAATTGTTCCAGCATCGCCTTTTTCAGACTTAATACCAGCAACCATTTGCGGCTTGAGTTTCTCGAGTTCAGCTTGGTCAAAAGTTGGACGCAACACCATGTCTGAAAAGACATCAAGAATTATGTCCATGTGCTTTATCAAGCCAGATGCGGAAACTGTAAAGGCTTCACCACTTGTGCTTGCGCCGTAGTTTGCGCCAATTCCATCCATTGTCGAAGCAATAGATGTGGCATCCCGTTCGCCTGCTCCCTTTGTCAAAAGAGAAGCTGCCATGGATGCCGTACCGAGTTTTGTGTCGTATGCATCGCCAGCAAAGACCTGCAACCTAAAGTTTACAACCGGCTGCTCGTCGTTTGTCACTACATACACCTTGAGGCCATTGCTCAGGGTAACAACTTCGTAGTCTGGGAAGTTAACTTCTTTCACCTTCCCACTTGAAGGCCTAACATTCGGATCAATGTCGCCTGCGTTTGCGGCGTAACCGCACATAGCGAACATCGTCAGAACTAATAGTGCTTTTTTCATTTCTAATATCCGTCTATAATTTTTCTGATGTTATACTAAGTGTGATTATTCGTCATCAGATGCTGGCTTGTTCGCGTCGCCATCACCCTTGAGGTAGTACATTGTCACGTGGTTCTGTCCTGCCAAGTACTCTTGCGCAACGCGCTGAATATCTTCTGCAGATACCGACATATACTTCTCAAACTCTTCATTAATCATGTCTGTATCGTCGTGGTAGCGGTGGTACTGAGCCAACTGACCAGCTTTTGACTGATTGCTCGACTTGCTTCCGATGAACTGAGCTTCATTGATATTGCGTACTTTCGCCAATTCTTCTTCAGTGACACCCTCACGAGCGACACGCTCAAATTCAGCCAAAATAGCCTTTTCGAGTTTTTCTGGAGTTTGACCATCTGCTACTATACCGTATACACCAAACAATCCTGCAAACTGAGCGAGCTGAGGGAATATTCCAGCCTGAACGGAAATTTTCTGCTCATCTACCAAGGAACGATACATGCGCGAGCTCTCGCCATTTGAGAGAATGTCGCAAAGCATTTCTGCAGCATATGCGTCATCTTCGAGCATTGTTGGGCCACGGAATCCCATGAACACAGCGTCAAGCTGAATTTTAGGGTCACGAACTGTCTCGCGATAGCTCTCTTTCATTGGTTGGATATCAGCAACAACCTCAGGTGGTTCTGGACCGCGCTCATATTGTCCAAAGTAAGAGTCAATCCAGTCGCGGACTTGATCTTCATCAAAATCGCCAGCTACAACCAAAGTTGCATTGTTTGGCTGATAGTATTTGTCGTAAAACGCCTGGAATTCAGGAATACTAGCAGAGTCAATGTGTTGTGCAGAGCCAATTGGGCGCCAAGAATAGCACGTGTTTTTGAAGAGCTCAGCAGACATTTTTTCCCATACTGTACCGTACTGCGAGTTGTCGTAACGCATACGACGTTCTTCTTTCACAACACCGCGCTGCGTTTCAACACCAATTTCATTAATCTTGAGTTGACGCATTCGCTGGCTTTCGATCCAAAGTGCGAGTTGAAGTTCATTTGCCGGTACATTAAAGAAGTACACTGTCTCGTCCAGCGAAGTGTAGGCATTGAGATTACCACCAACTTCCTGGATCATTTTATCCATGTTTGCACGTTCAATCTGAGTTGTTTCTTCAAACATCAGGTGTTCAAAGAAGTGCGCAAATCCAGTACGAGCAGGATCCTCATCGCGAGAACCAACATGGTAGTGAACAATTGTTGTTGCTACAGGGGCAGAGTCATCGTGATGCAAGATGACGTGAAGTCCATTGTCGAGTTCATATTCTTCGAACTCAATGTCTTTGTACTCTTGGGCTACGGCAATGCTTGAGATCCCAATTGCAACAAGAGCACAAAGCGCCTTAAATCGGAGCCAGTTCATAACTGTAATTCCTCTTGAAGTATGATAACTAATTATGCGGTTAATGTTTTCTCTATTTCTCTTCGGCTGGCATGTACCAACCGGTTCTTCAGCATGACCGTATACCCGAAAAAGTCTCGTAAGTTACGTTTTTTTAAAACTTCTGTGTAACACAAACGGGAATGGGTCGTAGCGCGTGCCTTTGCTGAGTACAATTTGTTGTACATTTGTGCTTCTTTGTTGATGTGGTAATGCAACTAAAAATCCGGAATAGCTACTCTCAGAACGTATGACAAACCCACAACCACCGAAGCCTGAATTGGCCCCACTTTCAGACAATGTGATTATACCAGCAGTTCACAGGTTTAGTCTGTCCAACGACATTAGTACTGTCAATATCGAAGACCCAGCCAGTGACTTGGTGTATGTTTCTGTTGTTTTCCGCACTGGTTTTGCCGGTGAACAAATTTCTGGAGTGAGTCGCATTATGACGGCCTTGCTAAAAAAAGGCACGGAATCACGCAATGCAGAAGAGCTGTCAGAAGCTCTCGAAAGCATTGGTGCGGCTCTCAATGTAAGAGCTCATTGGGATTACACAATCGTCGAGCTGAAAGTACTCAATGAGTATAGGGAACGCGGCATTGAGCTGTTAGTTGATGTGCTGATGAACTCGTGCTTTCGCGAGGAAGAGATAGAGCGTGTGAAGCTGCAACAAAAAGCTCGTATTCAACAGAGTTATGGCGAGGGAGATGCACTTGCTGCACGGGTTCTAGGTAAAGTCCGCTTTGGAGATCATACGTATGGACATAGCCCTAGTGGTACAGAAGAAGATGTTGACGCCTTGACGCGAGCAGATATTCTGTCTCGATTTGAAGATGTGTTTTGTCACGACAATTGTTTTGTTGCCACCTATTCGAAATTCAGCGCTGCTGAACTTCAAACAGTTCTGCAACCATTGGAGTCATTTAAAAGACAGAGCAAGAAAGCAACCAGTATTGTGTCTCCAAATCCTATCCAAGGAATTTCGGCCGGCATTTGCGCAAAACCAGATGCCAAACAAACGACATTGTATATGGCTCTACCGGCAGTTGATGTTCTACATCCTGATTTCGTAAAGCTCAAGCTTCTCAATTCTGTGCTTGGAGGTGGATTCTCCTCGAGATTGAACATGAGCATTCGCGAAGAACACGGTCTCACATACGGCATTGGAAGTAGCTTCGATATTCGTGCAATGTCTTCAGCCTTGGTTATAGGCTCGAGTGTTAAGGGGGACAAGACGCGATTGGCACACGACCTTATTATTGAGGAGATAGTCAAGATCGGAAAAGAGTTGGTGCCTGAGCCAGAACTCGACAGAATAAAACGCTTTGTTATGGGGTCTCAAGCGGCAAAGCTTGAAAATCCAGTACAACAGCTTTTGATGATCGTGTCGATGGAGTTTCACCGACAAACCGTGCAGGACATCGAGCTTATGTACAGCACAATCTATCGCGTTTTGCCCGAAGAACTTTTAGATATCCAGCGCAAATACATGCAGGCGAACACCATGGCTATAGCTATGTCTGGTGATGTTGATGCATTGCAGTCACAATTTGCGACTGCTCCAGTGAGGTTGACTGAGTTTGACAAAACGGGCCAGCGCATTGAAAAGAATCCTTTAGAACAAGAATCACAGAAATAACGATGTCAGAAAACAAAGACGTACAGGCAGTAAAAGCACTGTCTCAACACATAGGTGAAATCAAAGCTGAAATCAGTAAAGTAATCGTTGGACAAGAAGAAATTGTTGACCAATTGCTGATCAGCCTTTTTGCTCGTGGACACTGCCTACTAGTTGGTGTTCCAGGCTTGGCAAAAACTCTGCTTATCAATACAGTTTCCAAAGTTTTGGACCTATCGTTCAACAGGGTGCAGTTTACACCCGACCTCATGCCGAGTGATATCACCGGTACTGAAATCATTGAGGACAACCGAACAACTGGCAATAAGCAATTCAGGTTCGTAAAAGGGCCAATCTTTGCGAATATCGTGCTGGCAGATGAGATAAACCGGACTCCTCCAAAAACTCAAGCAGCGCTACTCGAGGCAATGCAGGAACATGCTGTTACTGCGGCTGGTGAAACGCATGTTCTTGAAGAGCCATTCTTTGTTTTGGCGACGCAAAATCCAATTGAACAAGAAGGTACCTACCCATTGCCTGAAGCTCAGTTGGATAGATTTATGTTTAATCTGTGGTTAGATTATCCTTCGTATGCAGACGAAGTTGCGATCGTGAAGGCCACAACAAGCGAATCTACATCAACACTTCGGCCGCTACTGAATGCGGAGCAAATTATTGGGTATCAAGACCTCGTTCGTAGAGTTCCTGTTGCTGACAATGTTGTTGAATATGCAGTCAAACTCGTGCATGCAACTCGCCCAGGTGTCAACAAAACTGACGCGCAAGTGGTAAAAGAGTTCTTGTCTTACGGTGCCGGTCCTAGAGCTTCTCAGTACCTCATACTAGGTGCGAAAACTCGCGCAGCTATGCAAGGGCGCTTTTCACCAGATATTGAGGATGTAAAAGCAGTAGCTGGCCCAGTGCTTCGACACAGAATTGTTACCAACTTCAACGCGGAAGCCGAGAATGTTACTCCGGCAGTTATTATTGACAGATTGCTCAAAGAAATTCACATTTCGTAGTTAGTACTAACACTGAACTACACAGAAAAGGACACCCCCTATGAACACGGTAGCTATTGTTGGTCGACCAAATGTTGGCAAGTCAACACTGTTTAACAGAATTATTGGGCGACGACAATCAATAATTGAAGAAGAGCCTGGAGTGACTCGCGACAGGCTGTATGCCGAAGGTGATTGGGCGGGGTACTTCTTCACGATCATTGACACTGGTGGCATTGTGCCTAATTCAGACGAATTGTTTGACGTTGCTATTCGTGAACAGGCTCAACTCGCAATTGAAGAAGCAGATTCTATCGTGTTTGTGGTGGATGGCAGGGATGGATTAACTGCTGTTGACGAAGAGATTGCTCAAATGCTTCTGCGCTCAGGCAAGCACATTTCACTCGCTGTTAACAAATGTGACAATGTGAAGCACGATGACAATCGATACGACTTCTTGTCACTTGGGCTAGGAGATGCATTTAGTTTTTCAGCTCTTAGTGGTCGGAACTTAGGTGATTTGTTGGACGATATCGTTGAACCACTCGAACGGAATGTGGAACCCGAGGAAGACTCGCGTTTGAAAATCGCAGTAGTTGGACGTCCAAATGCGGGTAAATCGAGTCTAGTGAATGCGATGCTTGGAAAAGACCGTGTTATCGTTACAGACATCGCAGGCACAACAAGAGACTCAATTGACAGTATAGTCAACTATTACGGTGAAGAAATTGTCTTGATTGACACAGCTGGCTTGCGCCGAAAGAGTAGGGTGAAGGAAAACATTGAATTGTATTCAATTATTCGCACTCAGCGCGCCATAGAACGATGTGATGTTGCCATTGTTGTCCTTGATGCTAAGCGAGGAATTGACGCACAGGACAAGCGCGTGATTTCAGATGTTGTGGAAGCCAGAAAGGGTGTCATTTTTGCACTTAACAAGTGGGACCTCATTGAAAAAGACGAGCGCACTGCTGGTGAAATGGCCACGAAGCTTCGCGATGATTTGCAGACACTGAGTTATGTACCAATCGTTACAATTTCTGCAGTAACAAAACAGCGCGTCACCAACCTGTTAAGTATGTCCAAGGAAATAGACTCACGCCGGAAGGTTCGCATCTCAACAGGCAAACTCAACGAAACAATGATTGAGGCCATTGAACGAACACCACCACCAGCCGTAAAGGCTCGCGACATCAAAATTAACTATGTCACACAGGTAAAAACTGAACCACCAACATTTGCGTTTTTTGCAAATCACCCTGAATTGATACCTGACTCGTACAAGCGATTCATGGAACGCAAACTGCGAGAGGCTTTTGATTTAGAAGGCGTACCAGTTAGTTTCTTGTTCAGACGAAAGAATAAGAAAGAGGACGACTAGCAACAAAGCAGTTCTCACTAGACACAATTATTTACGAATCAATATCTACGATAATATGCGCATCATCTCTTGGAACGTAAACGGAATCAGAGCAGCCAAACGCAAAGGTTTTTTAGACTGGCTTAGTGAAGAGCAGCCAGACATTCTATGCATTCAGGAAACAAAGGCGCATCCCGAACAGTTGGATCAAGATCTCATTGAACCACCAGGGTATTTTTCCACGTTCCATAGCTGTTCAATCAAAAAGGGATATTCGGGAGTTGCTACTTTCAGCAAAGTTGCACCTGAAACAGCGACAGTTGGATTTGGTATCGAAGAGTTTGACCAAGAAGGGAGGGTCGTCTGCAGTGACTTTGGTGAATTTATGCTGTTTAATGTGTACTTCCCAAACGGTGGACAAGAGAACAAGCGCGTACCATACAAAATGAGATTCTTTGAAGCATTTTTTGAGCATTGTCAACAATTGCGCGAACAGGGGAAAGAGCTCATCATTTGCGGAGACTATAACATTGCTCACAAAGAAATTGACTTGGCCAGACCTAAGCAAAATGTCAAGACGACCGGGTTTCTTCCAGAAGAACGCGCGCAAATGGACGAAATAGTCAACATGGGGTATATCGATACATTTAGGGAGTTTAACCAGGACCCCGAAATGTATAGCTGGTGGTCGTACCAAAGTGCAGCGCGAGAAAGAAATGTGGGATGGCGCATTGATTACCACTTTGCTACGCCAGGAATAATGGAAGACATTGTTCACGCTGATATTCACATGGCAACAATGGGGTCGGACCACTGTCCAGTTTCAATAGACCTTGACTTGGAACTATAGCATGAAGAGGCTTGCATTCATAGTGTACATTTCATTAGGGTTGACCCTGTTCGCCGGTTGCGAAAAAGTACAACATCGCGAAGCTGGGGAAGTGTACAGTATTAATGCAGGAGATGGGACGTACAAAGCTGCCAAAGTACTTGGTGTCAACGACTCACTTATATTCTGCAAAGTGTACTCGAATTCTTTTCAATGGCGTCCCAAATCGTTGGACAACATTGCGCTCTCGACTCGATTCTATGGCGCGAGAGACTTTGTGGCATTGTATAGATCAATTTTCGAGGGATGGCACCCGCAATTGTTAGGATCGATGCCGTTGTCCGCTAGCGAAACCAATGTATTTAATCGTATGTGGACCAACAATTCAAGAAAAGATACTCTGTTAGAATGGCAGAGAATGTCCAATAGCGACTTGCCGGAAGTCGACTATGGGCAGCGTGAGTATTGGACTCCAAAGCCTGACTCTGTGGAGTAGACTCTAACCTTTTACCACAGTATTTTGATTAAAACACTGCTTACAGAGGGATGTTGCCGTGTTTTTTTGCCGGGTTGGTATCGACTTTGTTCTCGAGCAGTTCGAAAGCTTCAATGAGTCGAATTCTGGTTTCGGACGGGACAATCACATCATCCACGAAACCACGTTCTGCTGCCATATACGGATTGCAAAATGTTTCTGAATACTCCTCTTCCAATTCCTTAGCCTTTGCTTCTGGATCTTCTGCCGCGGCGATATCGCGTCTATGGAGAATTTCAACAGCACCTTTTGCACCCATCACAGCAATTTCCGCTGTAGGCCATGCAAAATTGTAGTCTCCGCGAATATGCTTCGAGTTCATAACATCGTATGCTCCGCCGTAGGCTTTTCTTGTTATTACTGTAATCTTTGGTACAGTTGCTTCACAGAACGCATATAGCAGTTTCGCACCATGTCTGATAATACCGCGCCATTCCTGGTCTGTACCGGGTAGGAAACCTGGCACATCTTCAAGTACGAGCAAAGGAATGTTGAATGCATCGCAGAATCGAACAAATCTGGCGGCTTTGACTGAAGAGTCAATATCTAGTACCCCAGCCAAGGAGGCTGGTTGATTGGCAACAACCCCAATAGGTTTGCCATTCAAAGAACCGTAGCCACAGATAATGTTCGTGGCAAAGTCTTTGTGAACTTCCAGAAAATCTCCATCATCAACAATTTCTGCTATGACAGCGTGCATATCATATGGTTTGTTGGGATTGTCTGGGATTATTGTGTCTAGGGCAGGTGCCAATCGCTTGGCATTATCGAGGGTTGACACATCAGGTCCATTATCGCGATTGTTAGACGGTAGGAATGACAACAACCTGCGCACTTCTTGCAAGCACTCAATTTCATTTTCCATGGCAAAATGTGCCACACCAGACCGCGAAGCATGTGTTTCCGCCCCGCCGAGTTCATCAAATGTTACCTCTTCATGCGTGACAGTTTTTACCACATTCGGGCCTGTAACAAACAAATGGCTTGTGCCATCAACCATAAACACAAAATCGGTAATGGCAGGCGAGTAAACAGCTCCACCGGCACAGGGTCCCAGAATGACGCTTATTTGCGGTATGACCCCGCTGGCCATGGTGTTGCGAAGAAAAATGTCTGCATAGCCACCAAGTGACACAACTCCCTCTTGTATTCTGGCACCACCACTATCATTCAAACCAATCACAGGTGCGCCAATCTTCATGGCCAAATCCATCAGCTTGCAGATCTTTTCAGCATGTGTTTCTGACAGAGACCCACCAAACACAGTGAAGTCTTGAGAAAACACACAGACCGTTCGACCATCGACCTTGCCAACACCAGTAACAACGCCGTCGCCAAGTGGTCTATTCTTTTCTAATCCAAAATTGCTCGATCTGTGCCGCACAAACATGTCTTGTTCGCGAAAGGAACCCTCATCAAGCAGGACATTTATACGTTCGCGGGCAGTGAGTTTTCCGCGTTTGTGTTGTGCTTCGAGGCGTGCCTTGCCACCACCGAGTTTTGCTTGTTCACGGAGTTGAGAGAGCTGATCTATTGCAGATTTCATGGAGTGTTCTTAGAAATTGAATGTGTAAAACATAAAATTACGCCCAAGTGTGGCGAATATGGATGCAGTTACAGTGCAAGAAACCGGAGTAATTCGGGCAATTTTGGACCAACAACTCTGAAACCAAGATAGGTGCCAAAGCCGATAAAGGTGAGTCCTGTAAACTTGTGTATTCCCTCGATGAGTCTTGCCGACATACGATCTTTATACGCAGTAATTAGTCTAACGAGAATATACATCCAAGCGATTGTTCCGATTGCAAAGGCAATACCAAACACAAATGCATTGGTATATGTCGCTTCCATAAAGTTCAAATTTACCACAAAAATAAGGGTAAAAATGAGAGAGGGTAAAAAAGTTGGATTGGCTAGATTGGCGAGGCCCATACCGAAGCCGAGGAAAAACGGTCCATGTGATTCAATGCGTTCAAGAACACCAGGCTGCTGAACTTTCTCCTCGGTCAAGGGCACATTGGTACGCTTTACTCTAAAATTGATGATTCCATAGCCTATCATTGCGGCAACAACTACAAGCTTGAGAATCAAAAACGACACAGGGTACTGATCTGAAATGCCGGCAAACCAACTCTCTATTGCTTCTTGGGTTGCACCCAAAAATGCAATAAGCGACATGATAACAATGCAGTAAACCGCATCAATTGAGCCGGCTCCAACGCCTATCCATACTCCGCGACGAACGTCGCCAGATAGACCCGCCTTCATAGCAACAACACCAATTGGTCCAGGTGGCATTGCCAGAATAAAGCCGAGAATCAGCCCAACGAATAACGATTCAAACATGAGGATCCGCTCTTGTTAAACATAACCTGAATGTAGACTCACGAGCCAATCAGGTATTTTGTCACCCCTAAATTCAGTATCTGCTTTGCGATACCTATGTTGCAAGTGCGACGCTTAAGTTACATATTGAGATGATACGAGACAACTTCGAGTTATATGCCGAATACAACTACATCATTTTCATTGCCAGCAGCACTAGCCTCTATCTTCCTATCGCTAGGAATATGGTTTTATGTAGCGATGAATGAAACGTATGATGTTGTGCTTGATGTACCACTCAACATCAACGTGCCAGAAGACAAAGCCATTGAAAACGAACAGCCGAGATTTGTGCAAACCCTTGTTTCTGGTTCAGGTTGGCAAATGCTCCAGGTGAGAGTCAGTCGGCTCGGATTGGCTGTTAGGCCGGAGATTCATTTGTCGTTGGACAATGTAGACCAATTGGTCATAATCGAGAAAACTGAACTTGAAAGAAGCATGACCTTGCCTCCTGGGTTTTACGATGTCAAGGAAATCTATCTCGATTCTTTGCTCTTAAAACTCGGCAAAATTTCTTCCAAGCGAGTTCCAATTGTATTGGATGCCGAAATTGAACCGCGAGCAGGGTTCGTTGTAGCGTCGGATCCAAAAATCACACCCGATTCGATTACAATACACGGCAACAATAAGGTTCTAGCTGATATTGACGAATGGCATACGGATCAGTTTGTTAAGAAGGACGTGTTTAAGCCATTTCGAGAGCGTGTAAGAGTTAGTGACTCTCTTTCAAACACATTGAAGATTCCGGAGATCAATGCACGCGTGGAGGTGGATGTACAACAATTGGCCGACATAACATTTGAGCACATACCAATTCAGATTGTAGGCGCACCGCGCAATGCGAGAATAGTAGTTAGGCCAACACATGTCGATGTTATTGTGCGAGGCGGTATTGAGTACATTGCGAACTGTTCAAAAGAACAAATTTCTGCTGTGCTGGAATATCGAGATATAGCGAATTCAGAGACTGGGATTCTAAAACCAAACATTCGAATTCAGGCTGAAAACACGTATCTGTCTCACACAATTCCAGAGGCTGTGAGGTTTGTAACCGTTAGCGACGGCAACCAATAAGAAGAGAGCTGTCGCCATAACTAAGAAAGCGATAATTGTTAGAAAGTGCTGTATCATACATGTTTTTCCAGCCCTCACCCACAAATGCTGCTACCAAACACAACAGCGTGCTTCCGGGTTGATGAAAATTAGTGACCAAATTGTCAACAACCCGGAACGAATATCCGGGAACTATCATCAATTGGGTTTCAGAAACAACATCTTGGCCTCGTTCCACCAGAGCTGCAAATGCTTCTATAGGTGATATACTCGCCGAAGGCGATAACAGGTTTTCATATGGCTCCCACTGCTGGAGCGAGGTAATTGGCAGACCAATACATTGTTTTACTCCCAGCCAGTACAAAGACTCCAATGTTCGAACGCTTGTTGTGCCAACAGCAGTAACCGTAGTATCACTCTGTAAGGCGTCAACGAGGCGCTCCAATGTGTTTAGCGAGACGCGAATTTGTTCTACGTGCATGGTATGATCACCAATATTTGTCGCCGTAATAGGAACAAATGTACCGGCACCAACATGCAATGAAACACGCACTTGCTCAATTCCCTTACTTTCTAGAGCGAGCAGTGTTTCATCGGTGAAGTGTAGTCCGGCTGTGGGTGCTGCAACGCTGCCAAGATGGTTGGCATAAACGGTTTGATAGCGTTCTGAATCCTCGCTGTCTGCAGCGCGGCGCATATATGGGGGAATGGGAATATTGCCGTATTGTTCGAGAATCGAGCCTAATGTGGACTGATCGTTCCAATTGAATTCTATCTCAAAAACATTTTCATCTTGAGCAACAATTGTAGCCGTAAATTCAGGATACTCAACTGATGGGTCAAAGCGCAAAATTTGTCCAACTCGAATTCTCTTGCCACCCAACATACATTTCCATACTGACTTTTCAGTACTTGCTAAGGCTACTGCCGGGTCGGACGAAGGTGCAATCGGTTCGAGGCACATAACCTCGACTTTGCCGCCGGTTTCTTTGAACATGAACAAGCGAGCATGCAGAACTTTGGTTTCGTTTACAACCAAAAGTGAATTTTCAGTTAAGTATGTGGGTAGGTCTGAAAACCTACGATGTTCAATGGCACCGGAATCATACACCAACAATTTGGAAGCATCTCGTGTAGCTAGCGGACGATCCGCAATTTTCTCCTCTGGGAGAGTATATGTGAAGTCTTTCGCGTTTAGGAACATTGTAATTCTTCTAAAAAAAGGGCCTC
>JAUHYX010000238.1 GCA_030426285.1 bacterium | reverse complement strand
TGAGAGCGTAGCCACGGCGCTATTCTCGTCAATTTCTTCCCAAGTTATGTTGGCCGCTCCCGGAACAAACAAGGAAGGACACCAAACCGCCTCACACAACAGTCTCACTAGTATTGAGACGTCTGCTTCAGGCCCCTCCATATCGTACAATGTAAACCCGCCTGTTAGCCGCAACAGCCCATTTCCTGAACCTTTGCGATACACCAACTGAGCGCTTTTCCACATTTTATGTGACATCTCGATTCGGGCATTCCAAACAAAGGCTAAATGTCCTGCGGCAATAAACTCATTGGCCTTAAAAACCTGCCACTCGGTATTTTCTCTCGGTTTGAGACGTCCCTTCTGGTGTAGCCACACATTTTTAATCACGGGTTGACCGCGAGGCAAACTGTATTGCAAGTAACGTTGCACACATGCCGGGAGATGTTCGGCTTCTTCTTGGCGATACTCCAAGTAGTCAAACACTTTGTTGTCTCGTACCGCCTTGCTGATAGTACCAGAAACAACGCGTTTTCGCCATAGAGCTCGCAATGCAGTCAGGCCACCAAAAGCGCCAGCAAATCCGGCGACGAATATGAGTATGTCGTTAAGTTCCATAGGCTTCAAAGCAAAAAAATACGCAAATGCACATAAAATGCAACGTGTTAATCCAACAACATTCGAAAGTGGTGAATCTTCGTTTCAGTTGCAAGTGTGACAAAAACAGGTCCTGCAATCTCAGATGTCGGTACTTCAACTGTGTGAGCATCGCGAAATCGTTTTTTATGCAGTACTTGTCCCAGTGTATTCACCACAACGATATAGCCAAATTCAACTGGTCTCGAGCAATCAAGACGCAGAACTTGCGGATGTGTTGATATAAGAATGTCAATCGGAGCTCTATGCCCAACTGTTCTAACGTCTTGCAAACAGACCTCATCAAGCTCCTGGCTAAGTCCACGCGCCTCCACACTCCCACATGAATTGCCATCATAGGACCAGCTCACAACGGCATCCAAACGAGAATCCGCATTGAGCAGCGGAACGACACGAGCAATGTCGGCGGCAATCACTTGATCCGATTCGTGAAACTCGAGCAAATCAATCTTTATAACATTAGTGGTTGCATCAATTTCAATCCCAGTTGAATTGTCAAACGGCTCAATCCAGGCTTGTTGCAAAGGAACTGATATGGTGAGAGTAAGATCGGTTACATGGGCAATTGAACCAGTTAAAACACTATTCAGCTCAAGCACAACTGTATCGCCGACCGAAGCTTCACCGCGCAATTCAAGAGCACTTTGCACATCCCAGAGAGCCGTTGCCTCGACAGACACTGAAGACACTGTTTCACAGCCGACGGCATTGGTAACAGTTGCCACAACGATCGCAGAAGTACCACTTGCCACAAACGTTGCGGATGTACCGAATTGGATATCTGAACCATACTGCAAAGTCACCACATCCTGAGCCGAGGCGTCTACACGTACAGAAAACTCATCTCCAACACACAGCCGCTGCCTTGACAAATCTGGCGATACCTGAATGCCGGCATTTGGCAATGCAACAACTGAGAGTGTGGTAGTTGTAGTAGCTACACAAGTTTCTAGAAGCTCAGCCCGGACGTCAACCGCGCCAACCTGCCTAGCTTTGTACACTAAAACCGAGCTATTGGTAGCGAATTGCCCATCGACATACCAATTCACTGAATTTTGTTGTTCTGTTCGCACTTCCACTCTCTCGCCAACACAAATTGCTTCGGGTGCTTGTATTCGAATACTGGATGCTACAATTGTCGGCACAACCACAGAATCTGCATAAGTACAAAACTCATTGGTCACTGTGTACCGCACGGTCGTGCTTCCAGGCTGCGCAGCAATCGAACTGGTGCTGGAGTGTTGTGTAGCGGTGCCTTGCTGAATGCGAACAGTACCGCCTGTAGCAACGACATCAACCGTGAACTCGTCGCCCAAGCAAACGACATCAGGTACGCTGACTTCTGGCGACGGCAGCGGTTGCGCTTGTACAACAATTGAAGTTGAGCCTGTGCATCCACCGGACAATACATCAATGGTGACTGTTTGTTCACCCAATTGAGGTACGAAAACTACCATGCCATCGGTGTCTACGTCAACAGGTTGTGAGTCGAGCCAAACACTGTCATATACCCCAACATACACTTCAAGCTCTTCAGCTCCACATATACGGAGAGTGTCAGCGAGGTCGAGCTTCAATCCACTATCGACCTCAAGGTACATGCTATCGATGGAGGAACATCCCACTGAATTTGTGCCGCGCACATACACCCATATGGAAGAAATTGGGTACGCAGCTACGGCATTGCCATTGGTAGTATTGAGAAATTCTTTTGGCCACCATTCATACATTGCCGCTCCTCCCGCGCTAAGCGACACTTGAGAGCCCGCGCAAACTGTTGTTGCTGAACGCGGTTCTATAACGACGTCTGGTAGCGGGTGTGGTTCTACAGCAACAGAAACAGTTGCTTGACACATATTTGCATCTTGCAGTACGACATCATACTGTCGCTCAAGCCCTCCCCAAACACGCAAGGCGTCATTCTCTACTTTGAATTTTCCATCGTTTGGTGAAATGTCTACAACCGTATATCCGAGCAATGCAGTCTCGGCGGTATCAACAACACAATACTCAATGCGATCTACTAATTCCGGTACGAACTCGACAACTTGTACCGTGAGTGTCTTCGAGCTCGTTCCATTTGCATTTGAAGCGATCAGAGAAACCGGATATGAGCCCGGCGTATCATAACAAATATTTTTCGGATGCTGGTTGGTCGCGCTTTCGAGCGAACTTCCGGGCATCTGCCACTGCCATGACGTTGCCAAGTAGTCAGAATGATCGATCAAATCTATGCACTCATGTACGCAGATCACGGTGTCTGACAGCTCAAAATCAGCTTGTGGCGCGACAGTACAACCGGGGAAGAAACGAAAGAACGCAGCGATAGTATTGGGTAGTGTTCCATTGAGTGCGATAGGCACGCTGATGTCTTGTGGAATGACATTGCAGCCTAGGCCGCGAACATCAGGATTCCCAATAGTACCAATGTGTCCGGTACCAGCATACACCCAATACAGACGCAAATCCGGCCCGCACTGAATCATGCCAGGGATACGCGGCCCAGAGTAGCTGTACAGCACGGTAGTACTGGCAAGAATATCGGCGGCATTCCAAGCGTCTAGCGATACTTGCCACAGCTCGGCCTTGCCGTTGGTTATCAACGACACATAGAGCAAGCGGCCATTGGGAGAGAACGACAAACCCTGCACGGTGCCTCCGGGATCTATTTCAACTACATTGTGCACCTGTCCCAATGTATTGTCGAATTCGCTGACAACAATGCGTTGTTGCTGAACACTCCACGCCGCTCTCTTACCTGAGTTGGCCACAACCATGACATCTTGTGCACGAGGAGCCGATGAGGTTAGTGCGGATTGCGACGTTATTACCCCGTCTCTTGTCACTTGCGCGAGGAACATCACATTGGAGTTGCTACCTGCAAGCACCCAATAATCACGACCATCGCAATGGCGTGTTGCTGCAACTGCACCGGTGGCGGATGGGTGAAGCACGACAGCGCTGTCGAGCACTGTAGAGTCAACAAACGAGTAATGAGACGCACTCAGCCCTTGTTGAGAGCTGCTAAAAAAGTAGCTTTTGGCATATGCCGACGGATCACCAGTAATGCACTGGACTTGTCTTCCATTTGAAGTCGGATGTTGCGAGATAGGCTCACCACTTCGTGTAGTCAGGATTCCATTGTATCCAATTGCAACAACATCGCCATCGTCATTCCACCAGAGTCCAGGGGCAGATTGCATCGAAATCTCAGATTCCTGACTAACGGCATCAACGTCAAAGTCCAACACCAACCTGACATCGAACATCCATTCGTGTACGGGAGGCTGACCGTTAGCAGGAGTAATTACTAGGACTGCTAGCAACAGACTAAGCACCGAGAAGTGAACTCGAAAACTCAAATTCCTGACAAACATCACCGTATTAAGTCGTTCAAATGTGTATTTTATATGTGGTTGTTGAATCAACGCGAACTCTTGTATGCGAAAACATTTGCGAATTGCCGTATTAGATCTGTACAACAATGTAGCCAATATTGGGTTGGATTCCATTGTCAAGCAATGTCACGGCATCACAAAGAAATTCCCGGAAGTAACAGTCGACGTCAACGTATTCCCATTGCGGTCGAGTGGTGAGCGTCCGATATACGAGAATCACGACGTATTCATTTCGAGTGGTGGTCCAGGAGACCCGCACTCGCACAATGGTGAGTCGTGGGAGACTGACTTATTTGAACTCGTTGGATCCGTTCTCGACCACAACAACCACTGTGACAAAGCAGATAGAAAGTTCATGTTATTTATCTGTCATTCGTTCCAGTTGATTTGCAGGCATTACGGCTTTGTTGAAGTAACAGCAAGAGAGAAACCAAGTTTTGGGATTTACCCAGCACACAAGACTGAGAATGGAGTAACCGATCCGCTGTTCGAGGGACTGGATGAAACGTTTACAGTTGGAGATTTTCGCTGGTGGCAAGTCGTGAATCCCAATTACGACCGCATCGAAAAAGTTGGTGCGAAAGTGATTTTGATGGAGAAAGAGCGTCCACATGTGACACATCCCCAAGCAATAATGGGAATTCGACTCTCCAATGAAGTAGTAGGAGTTCAGTTTCATCCAGAAGCAGAACCAGAGACCATGCTCGAACATTTTCTCAGCCCACACATGAAAGAAACGGTTGTTAGAGATCTCGGACCAAATAAGTACGAACGTATGATTACAAAACTCCGATACGCTGACGACCTAAAACACACCCATGATACTGTGATTCCCAATTTTCTGTCTCGAGCGATAAGAGCTTAAGAAATGAAAATGTGGGTTTGTTCCACACACAATTACAATCTATAAAACTGAAAGGTGTAGTATGAGGCGCATCATGTTACTGCTGTGGGGTGTCGTGTTGTTAGGAGCTGTTCAGGGCTGTGATCTTTTTGAGTCAGATGATGATCCTGTTGGACCTTCAGCAAGCGACAACTCGGCTATCGGGGTGATTTCCACTGAAGGCAATGGCTTGATCAAAACTGAATCTGGAGTTTCGGTTACGG
>JAUHYX010000237.1 GCA_030426285.1 bacterium | reverse complement strand
GGAGATGTCCTAGCAGTCCAAATCCCGTTACATCTGTCATTGCATTAACTCCCGGAACAGTTGCCAATGTTGCTCCAATTTTGTTCAAGCGCGTCATCAAAGCGGCTGCTGCACCCGCGTGTTCTGGACGCAAGAGACCCTTTTTTTCTGCAGTTGTATACACACCAATTCCAATAGGTTTGGTGAGCAACAGCACATCGCCAGACTGAGCAGTTGAATTGCGCTTCACCTGAGCGACATCGATAATACCAGTTGCGGCTAAACCAAAAATTGGCTCAGGACAATCAATCGAGTGTCCACCTGCTAGCGCAATGCCAGCTTCAGCACACATGCTTCTACCGCCCTCAACTACCTGTTTGGCAACTTCAGCATCCAGCTTGTCAATCGGCCAACCGAGAATTGCAATCGCTGTTATGGGTGTTGCCCCCATAGCAAAAACATCACTGAGAGCATTGGCGGCTGCTATGCGACCAAATTGAAAGGGATCGTCGACAATTGGCATGAAAAAGTCGGTGGTAGACACAATGGCCTGCGTGTCGTTGATTTGCACAACTGCGGCATCGTCGCTGAATTCATTACCAACGAGGAGATTTTTTTGGGCAAACACGCTGTCTGTTGCAAGAATTTCATGCAATACTGCAGGTGCAATTTTGCAGCCGCAGCCGGCTCCGTGAGAATATTGTGTGAGTTTAATGTTAGCCATGTGCAGGGTACAAGTTTTGATTCACGACATGTAAGACATCTTGAGCAGTTTCTATCGACGACAGATCCGCATATTCGCGAACATACACATTTTTCTTGTCGTTTTTGCTCAAACCAAAGGCGTACGACTGGTCATAGTAGTCGAGCACAATTTCAACTACGCGTTCCAAATCACCTTGGTCTAGAGCATCTACGGCCTCGGCAAAGCGCATTCCGCCAAGTCGGTCTTGTATTCCGCCCAGTGATCTGCGCAATTCAGATGTACTGGCATTACCGTATCCTGCAACTAAAAAATCGATGCGTTGTTTGCGTGGAACTGAGCAAAACAGGACAGGGGCATCGCGCCTTTGTTTCCATAAGTCTTGCGGCCAGCAACGCTGCCCAATCTTGTAGCTTTCATCTTCAAACCACACAGGCTCATTTTCGTCAAACGTCCACATATGCCTAGCGATATTGTTCTCGAATTGCTCTTGTGTGGGTTGTGGCTGCATGCCGATGCTACCAAAAGCACTACCTTTGTGATGTGCGAGTGCTTCCAAATCCACAACCTGTTCACCCATACTCTGCAGCTGATGCAACAACTCCGTTTTTCCCGACCCAGTGTATCCGCCGACAATGACATGTTTCCAAGGCCTTGAGAAAAGTTCAATAGCCTTGCGTCTGTAAGCCTTGTACCCTCCTTCGAGCACGCGCACATGAAAGCCATTAAACGCCAGTAGCCACGCCACGCTACCAGATCGGTTGCCACCGCGCCAGCAATGCACATGTGCTATTCGTTTGCCACCGGCCAACACTTCAGCCTGCTCCACGAGCGAACGCAACTTTGCACCCGCTATTTCCAACCCCAACAACGTAGCTTCTTTTTGGCCCGCATGCTTATACAATGTCCCCACCTTGGCTCGCTCCTCATCCGAAAACACTGGCAGATTCACAGCCCCAGGAATGTGCCCCTTTGCAAACTCGGCTGGCGAGCGCACATCAAAGATCACCGCATCTTCGTTCTCCACAAAGTGCTCCACCCCAATCCGCTGTTGTGCCCGATTCGTGTTCATGCCACAATATACATGGACTTAATGGACTTAATGGACTTAATGGACTTAATGGACGCTTAGTGCGCTGGGCTTGCCTAAGCAAACCTATTCTTGTTGTTCTGGTCCATTCTGTCCATTTGGTCCATTTGGTCCATTCTGTCCATTCTGTCCATTCCGTCCATTTGGTCCATTCCGTCCATTCCGTATCCGTCGGCGTTCCTTCGCATCGCGCTCCCTAACGCCGCCGTGCTGAAGGAACTGTCGTCTTTGCGCATGCATTTGTTTCGAAATCAAGCCAACACTAGCCAAACAAAGCATGTAGCCAACGTTTCCGGCAACTTCCTTGTTGATCCTTCTGGTTTCAACCGCCTGGCCATGCTTGTGGTTCTTACCTAGGAGGTGCGGAATTGCAACGTTTGCACTCCACTGCCTTAGCTCTTGCATCGTTGTGCATCTTTGCTTAAAAAATGCTGCATTGAGTGGCATACCACGTTCCCAGGCCGGTAGGCCATGTTCGATTAAGAAGTTCTCAAAGTCGAGCTTTAATTCATTGGCTGATCCCCGTGCAATGCCTGTCAAAAACCGTTCGGATTGGCTCGAAACTTGCGCATTCATAGAGCCTTCGGCCAGGTTTTGCATTGTCGAGCGGGCCGATTGTATCTTTTGGTCGCGCGTGCGACTAAACCGCGATATATACAGGTCTGCAAACCGAACCGTGTATTCATAGAGGAGTTTGCTGACTTGATAACTCACAAGTTTCTTGTACCCTGAATGCTGCATACACAATCATATTCTTGCAAACATTGTCACACAACCTCGTCACCATCTGTGGGCACCATTGCGCACTTTGGCAACAAACTTTCGGCTGATAGCACGCTAGCTGCTATCGCAACAATACCAAAGCACATCCGTTGGTAATGTGGTGCCGAGTGTGGTATTTTGAACCGACGTATTCCTTATTCTTCAAGCTGACACTATGATAAAATCTGTTCTTCTGCTTTCGTTGCTCTGCTCTTCTGTTGCCTTTTCACAAGGATACATGCAAGACAGTGTTGACATGTCGTATTACTTTCCGTTTCACCAAGGTGAACGCATTGAATCCGTACCACTGCCAGCCGAAGTTCTTGGGTATCAGATCGGCCAAATGCATGTAGAGCATGCGCAGCAAACGCAGTATTTGCGGGAAGTTGCTCGGGCCTCAGACAGAGTGACTATGGAAGAGTATGCACGTAGTTGGGAACAACGTCCGTTGCACTTGTTGTTTATCACCTCGCCGGCGAATCATGCCAAGCTCGAAGACATTCGCATGCGGCATGTTGCACTCGCCAACGGTGAACGAGCCACGAGTGCGGACGAGAATTTGCCAGCGGTGGTGTGGCTTGGGTACAGCGTGCACGGCAATGAATCTTCGGGTGGCAATGCTGCATGTTTGATGGCTTGGCACTTTGCCAGCTCGGAGTCAGAAGAAGTTCGCAATTGGCTAGACTCAACCGTGATTATTATCGACCCGTGTTTGAATCCAGATGGGTTCAATCGCTTTGCAACATGGGTGAACAACAATCGCGGCCTCACGCCCGTGGCCGATCCTCGCACACGCGAGCACAATGAGCCGTGGCCAGGTGGGCGCACGAATCACTATTGGTTTGACCTCAATCGCGACTGGCTTCCGGCAGTGCACCCAGAGAGCAAAGGACGCCTAGAACAGTTCTACCGCTGGCGTCCACATGTTCTGACTGACCACCACGAGATGGGAACTAACTCGACCTTTTTCTTTCAACCTGGTGTTCCGTCACGCAACAACCCGCTGACACCTGAAGAAACATATCAGCTGACCGGCGAACTTTCACATTATCATGCACATGCACTCGACGAACTTGGCGAAACCTACTTCACTGGCGAGCGCTTTGATGATTTTTACTACGGCAAGGGCAGCACATACCCAGACGTAAATGGCTCTATTGGTATTCTTTTTGAACAGGCCAGCTCGCGTGGGCATGTTCAGGAATCTCAGTATGGCGACCTTTCGTTTGCTCATACGATACGCAATCAGGTGGCAACTTCGCTTTCATCTGTTCGCGGTACGCATGCTATGCGCGACAAGTTCAAAAGGCATCAGCGCGAGATGGCAACACATGCGGCTGAACAACAACGCGAAAGTGGTATTGCTGGTTGGGTAATAGATGCCTCCAAAGATATAGCCAAAGCCAATATGATGCTGGAATTGATGCACAATCATGATATCAATACGTATCAATGTGCTCGGGGAATCAGCGCCAATGGCTACACATTTCCCGAAGGTGGCTCAATAGTCATTCCTGCCAATCAACCGCGTTTTTTACTGCTGCAGTCAATGTTTGAAAAGCGCACCGAATTTACAGACAGCTTGTTCTACGACGTCTCAAGCTGGAACTTTGCATCTAGCTCGGGTTTGCATGTTTCGGAAATCAACTCAGCTTCAACGTTGCGATCTGCCATGGGTGCGCCACTGGTTGAATTCGACAACATTCTCCCAACGCCTCGTGTAGATGCTACAACTGTAGCGCTGTTCGCTCGTTGGGATTCCTACTATTCTCCTGCTGCACTCTCTACACTGTTGCAACGTGGCGTGCGCGTACGAGTGGCTTCCGAGCCATTTGCTGTTGACGTTCAAGGAGAGTCGAACAGCTCAATGTTTGGTGCTGGCACTATCATCATTGTGCTCGGCAATCAGGAATTGTCTCGTGATTCTATCGCAAGCATTGTAAACAGTGTATCTGCACGTTACAGTGTTCCATTTGTTGCCTCAGTGACCGGCTACGCTTCGCAAGGTAGTAGTTTGGGAAGCGGTAACATGTGGACAATTGAACAACCATCGGTAGCAATCCTTACGGGAAATGGCTTCTCTTCGTATAGTGCCGGAAATGTGTGGCATTTGTTCGACACGCGCATGAATATTCAACCTGTTATGCTCGACGTAGAATCGTTGTGGCCGCGTACATTGGATAATATTGACGTGCTTGTAGTACCCGATGCATGGTATATTTCTGATTCCACAGTGCTTGCGAGATTGGCTGAGTGGACAATGGATGGCGGAACACTTGTGGCGTTGGGCAATTCAATTCGTCATTTGTCCAATGGAGGTTCTTTCAATATACGTGTAGGGTTATCGCCTTCAGACGACATCCCAGAAAAGCGGCCGTATTTCCTAATTGAAAATGATCGAGGCGCAAAACGAATTGGTGGTGTGGTACTTTCGGCGACGATGGATTTGTCGCACCCATTGTGCTTTGGCTATGAGGAACCTGAAATTCACTTGTTTCGCAAGAATTCCATTAGACTTCGCGCACCTCGCAACCCTTATGCAGCTCCGATCAAGTACACATCTACTGTGCTAGAATCTGGTTTTCTGCATCCAACCCACCGAGAGAATCTGTCAGAA